>JBBWZU010000611.1:0-4123 GCA_039649225.1 Hyphomicrobiales bacterium
CGAAGCGCTGCGCGTAGGAGAGGGGCGGTAGCGGCACGAACTACTTATCCAGCCCATACAAACTATGCAGTGTCCTGACCGCGAGCTCCGTATAGGCCGCGTCGATCAGCAGCGAGAACTTGATCTCCGAGGTCGTGATCGCCCGGATATTGATCTGCCGTTCGGCCAGCGCCTTGAAAGCCTGCGCGGCGACGCCCGCATGGCTGCGCATGCCGATGCCGATCACCGAGACCTTGGCGACGTCGGTCGACGAGTCGACGTGATCGAAGCCGATCGCGCCCTTCGCCTGCACCAGCACCGCGTTGGCGCGGTCGTATTCGGAGGCCGGTACCGTAAACGTCAGGTCGGTGGTCGCGCCGTCGGGCGAGACGTTCTGCACGATCATGTCGACATTGATGCTCGCCTCGGCGAGCGGGCCGAAGATCGCGGCGGCGACGCCCGGCTTGTCGGGCACGTTGCGGATGGAAATCTGCGCCTCGTCCTTGGAGAAGGCGATGCCGGTGACCACTTGCTGTTCCATGATCTCGCTCTCGTCGCAAATGAGTGTGCCGGGCGGATGGTTCGAAAACGGATCGATGTCTTCCGGCTTGACGAAACTTGAACGGACGAAGACGCGCACATTGTGCACCATCGCGAGCTCGATCGAGCGCACCTGCATCACCTTGGCGCCGAGCGAGGCCATTTCGAGCATTTCCTCGAACGCGATCTTCTCCATCCGCGTGGCGCGCGGGACCACCCGCGGGTCGGTCGTATAGACGCCATCCACATCGGTATAGATATCGCAGCGGTCGGCCTTGATCGCCGCCGCGATCGCGACCGCCGAGGTATCCGAGCCGCCGCGCCCGAGCGTGGTGATCCGGCCGGTGTCCTGGTGCATGCCCTGGAACCCCGCCACGACGGCGACCTGCTTCAATTCGCGAAAGCGCTTGACCAGTTCCTCGCCATTGATGCTTTCGATGCGCGCCGAGGCGTGCACGTTCGAGGTCAGGATCGGCAATTGCCAACCCTGCCAGGAGCGCGCGTTCACCCCCATGCCTTCGAGCACGATCGCCAAAAGTCCGGCGGTGACCTGCTCGCCCGAGGCCACGACCACATCGTATTCGCGCGTGTCGTGCAGGGGAGCTGCCTCGCGCGCCCAGCCGACGAGCTCATTGGTCTTGCCCGACATGGCCGAGACCACGACAGCCACCTCATGACCGGCGTCGACCTCGCGCTTGACGTGCCGCGCGACGTTGCGGATGCGCTCGAGGTCGGCGACGGAGGTTCCGCCGAATTTCATCACAAGACGGGACATGGAGTGGGTTCAGGAGTTCCCGGGTCAAAGGCGGCTACTCCATAGCGGCGTCGACGCGGGCAGGCAACCGCAGAGCGCTCATCCTTCGAAGTGCCGCCACATCCTCAACCCTCATCCTGAGGAGCCGAGCATGGCGAGGCGTCTCGAAGGATGGCGATAAACACCTGCGCGCCCGCCCTCGTCCTTCGAGACGGCCGCTTCGCAGCCTGCTCAGGATGAGGGCTCCGCGGAGCTACGCGGCCTTGCGGATATCCCGCACGTGCCGGGCGATTAGCTTCAAATCGTCCACGAACCGCGCGTATTCCCGCGCCTTGGCGTCCGCGTCCGGCATCCGCAGCAGGAACGAGGGATGCACCGTGATGAATCCCTCCAGCCCCTCGCGCAAGGGAATCACCTCGCCGCGCAGGCGCGAGATCGTCACGTCCCGTCCCATCAGCGCGCGTCCCGCGGTCGCACCCAGCGCGACCGTCAGGCGCGGCATGACGAACCCCAGCTCCTTGTCGAGCCACCAGCGGCAGGCTTCGATCTCGGCATTGTTCGGCTTCTTGTGGATGCGCCGCTTGCCGCGTTGCTCGAATTTGAAATGTTTCACCGCATTGGTGACGTAGACCCGCTTTCGATCAATGCCGGCCTCCTCCAGCGCGCGGTCGAACAAGAGGCCCGCCGGCCCGACGAAGGGCTTGCCGGCCAAATCCTCCTGGTCGCCCGGCTGCTCGCCGACGAAGACGACCGGCGCGTCCACCGGGCCTTCGCCGAACACGGTTTGCGTCGCATTTTTATAGAGCGGGCAGCGCGTGCAATCCTCCGCCGCTTTGCGCGCGCCCGAGAGCGAGCGGAACGGCACGGGATCGGGGTCCGGCGCCGCGGCGGCCTTCGGCTTCGGCCGTTCGGAGACGGAAAAAAGGTCGGGCTCGGTGTTGGCGCTGCGCGCGTGTCGTTTCGCCATGTCGCATCTCGCTGGTTCGCCTGTCGGGAACGCCGAAAGCCGCAACCGCGTTCCTGCATGCCAACAATGTTCTTATTTTGTTCTCATTAGGCATTGGCGTCAAGGCCGCGCTAGAAAGAGCCGGTTTCCTGTGTCTTTCCGGAGTGGCGTGATGGAATACCGCAATCTGGGCTCAAGCGGCGTGAAGGTCTCGCCGATCTGCCTTGGCACCATGATGTTCGGCGCCGCGACCGACGAGGCGACGGCGGGCCGCATCGTCGCAAAGGCCAAGGAGCAGGGCGTCAACTTCATCGATTCCGCCGACGCCTATGCGGGCGGCAAGTCCGAGGAAATCGCCGGCCGCGCCATCGGCAATCAGCGCCACGACTGGGTTTTGGCCACCAAGCTTGGCAATCCGCTCGGCAAGGGCGCGAACCAGGGCGGCCTGTCGCGCAAATGGGTGATGCAGGCGGCCGAGAACAGCCTGAAGCGGCTCGGCACCGACTACATCGACATCTATTACCTGCACAAAGAGGATCACGCCACGCCGCTCGCCGAAACCGTGCGGGCGATCGGCAACCTGCAGCAACAGGGCAAGATCCGTTACTTCGGCGTGTCGAACCATCGCTCATGGCGCATCGCCGAGATCTGCAATCTGTGCGACCAGATGGGCATCGACCGTCCGGTTGTGAACCAGCCTTATTATCACGCGCTCTATCGCGTCGCCGAGGTCGAGCAGCTGCCGGTCTGCGCCAATTACGGGATCGGCGTGGTGAGCTATTCGCCGCTCGCGCGCGGCGTCTTGACCGGGAAATATCAGCCCGGCGCCGAAGCCGCCAAAGATACCCGCGCCGGCAGGGCCGATAAGCGCATGCTGCAGACCGAGATGCGCCCCGAGACGCTGGAGGCGGCGCAGAAGGTGAAAGAATACGCCGAGAAGCGCGGCGTCGCGGCGAGCCACTTCGCGGTCGCCTGGGTGCTGAACAACCGGCTGATCAGCGGCATCGTGGCCGGCCCGCGCACCGAAACGCAGTGGGACGACTACATCGCGGCACTCGATTGCAAGTTCACCAAGGAGGACGAGGCGTTCATGAACGATCTCGTCGTCACCGGCCACGCGGTCGCGCCGGGCTATAATGATCCGCAGTATCCGATCGAGGGCCGCGTCGCGCGGACGGGTTAGCGTCATGAGAAACGCCGCCAGCACAATCGACGAATCCGAAGTCGCGCGGTTTTCCGCGATGGCCGAGGAGTGGTGGGACCCGCGCGGCAAGATGGCGGTGCTGCACAAGTTCAATCCGATACGGCTCGGCTACATCCGCGACGCGGCCTGCAAGGCGTTCGACCGCAATCCAAAGCAGCTCGATTGCCTTAAAGGACTGCGCATCCTCGACATCGGCTGCGGCGGCGGTGTGTTGTCCGAGCCGCTGGCGCGTCTTGGCGCCGTAGTCGTCGGCGCGGACCCCGCGACGCGCAATATCGCGGTGGCAAAGCTGCATGCTGAGCAATCCGGCGTCGCGGTCGACTACCGCGCGACGACCGCCGAGGCTTTGGCCGATGCCGGCGAGCGCTTCGACATCGTGCTGGCGATGGAAGTGGTCGAGCACGTCGCCGACGTGAAGCTGTTCGTTGCGCGTTGCGCCGAGATGGTCCAGCCGGGCGGGCTGATGATTGCCGCCACCATCAACCGCACGCTCAAGAGCTTCGCGCTCGCCATCATCGGCGCCGAATATGTGCTGCGCTGGCTGCCGCGCGGCACGCATCAATGGGACAAGTTCGTCACGCCAGACGAGCTCGAGATCGCGATGGAGCGGTCAGGGCTGCGCACCACCGACGAACGCGGCGTGATCTACAATCCGCTCACCGACCGCTGGTCGCTCTCACGCGACATCGACGTGAACTAC
>JBBWZU010000627.1:0-5178 GCA_039649225.1 Hyphomicrobiales bacterium
CTGCCGCTCACCCCCAACGGCAAGCTCGATCGCAACGCCTTGCCGGCACCCGAATGGCAGACGCAATCCGACACCGCTCCGCGCACTGCGACCGAGCAGACGCTGGCGGCGATCTGGTGCGACGTGCTCAAGCGTGACCGTGTCGGCATCAACGACAACTTCTTCGAGCTCGGAGGCGATTCGCTATCGGCCACGCGCGCGATCGCCCGCGTCCAGCAACGGTTGGACGTTGCCGTACCGCTGAAGGCGATGTTCGAGACGCCAACTCTCGAAGAGCTCGCGAAGCGGATCGAGGTCATCGGTTGGGCGGCGATGCCGGATACAGGACCGCTTGCTGCGGAAGCCGCGGCGGAGCTGGAGGAAGGAGTCCTTGGATGATGGTTGAAGGCCTGCTCCACCAGTTGCGCAGCGAGGGAGTGCAAATCTGGTCCGAGAACGGACGTGTCCGCTATCGCGCGCGCAAAGGAGTCATGACGCCGGAGCGGATCGCCGAAATTCGTGCGCAGCAGCGCGAAATCACCGTGTTCCTCGAGGAAGCGCAATCGCTTGCAGGCGAGCTTCCGCCTATCACGCCCGCGCACAGAACGAATATCCTTCCGTTGTCGTTTGCGCAGGAGCGCCTGTGGTTCCTCAGTCAGCTCGGTTTTCAGGGACCGTCATACAATATTGCCACGGCGATCCGCCTCGAAGGCAAGCTCGACACGGACGCGCTCGCGCGCAGCTTTGCCGAAATGGTCCACCGGCACGAGAGCTTGCGCACCCGCTTCGAGGCGTTGGACGGTCGTGGCGTGCAGGTGATCGAGCAATGGAAGAACCATGATCTACCGCTGATCGATCTTTCGGTCCTTCCGCCCGATGAGCGGCAAGCGGCGGCATGCAGCTTAAGGCGGGACAATGCGGCACGGTCGTTCGATCTTGCCGCCGCAGCGCCATTCCACATCTGTTTGGCAAGGCTCGCACCGGACCATCATCTGCTGATGCTCGCCATGCACCACGTGATCTCCGATGCCTGGTCATCGGAGGTGCTGATCCGCGAGCTCAGCGAGCTCTACACGGCATTCCGTGCGGGTCGTCCATCGCCTCTCGAGCCGCTGCCGATCCAATATGCCGACTATGCGTGCTGGCAGCATCGCCACCTGTCTGGCCCTATGCTCGAAAGACAGCTTGCATATTGGACAGAGCGTTTGTCGGGAGCACCGGCAGCCCTTGAGCTCCCGTTCGATCGGCCGCGCCCGGCACATCCAAGCTTTGCCGGAGCCCGCCATTGGTTCTCCATCTCCGAGGCGGTTGCGTCGGCACTGCGCAGGTTGGGGCGACGCGAAGGCGCAACGCTGTTCATGGTGCTGTTGGCGGCGTTCCAGTTGCTGCTCTCGCGCATCTGTGGCCAGCACGACGTCGTGATCGGCTCGCCGGTGGCGGGCCGGCGCAGGCACGAGCTTCAGAATTTGATCGGCCTTTTCGCCAACATTCTGGTGCTGCGAACCGATTGCTCCGGCGACCTCAGCTTCCGAGAGCTGCTGCGGCGCGTGAAAAAGACAGCGCTCGACGACTACGCGCACCAAGACCTTCCGTTCGAGAAGCTGGTCGAGGTTCTGCAGCCGGATCGCGACCTTGCGCGGCATCCGCTGGTCAATGTGTTGTTTGCGTTGCAGCGTTCGCCTTTCGAGGCATTGGCGCTGCCGGAGTTGCGGCTCACTGCGCTGCGCGACGAAAATGCGACGGCCAAACTCGATCTCACGTTTCAACTCTATGAGACCACATCGGGTTTGGAATCGTCGATCGAGTATGCGACCGAGTTGTTCGATCGCGAGACGATCGAGCGCCTGGCTGGCCACTTCCTCCAGCTTCTGGATGGGATCGTGGCGAATCCCGACCGTCGCGCGACGGCGCTGCCGCTGCTGAGCGCCGCGGACCGTCTCGATCTGGTTACCAGGTGGAACGACACCGCAACGAACTACCCGCGAGAGCGCTGCCTGCAGGAGCTCTTTGCCGAACAGGTGGCGCAGACGCCGGACGCGATCGCGGTGGAAGACGGGACGCGGCTCGTTCGCTACCGGGAGCTCGACGGCTGGGCTGACCGAATTGCCTCAAGCCTGCGCGCACTTGGCGTAGGTCCTGGCGCGCCGATCGGCCTGTCGGGCGAACGCTCCGCCGATCTTGTCGCCGGCATGCTCGGTATCCTCAAAGCCGGCTGCTGCTACGTACCGCTCGATCCCGGCTACCCGGAAGAGCGGCTTGCCTTCATGGCCAAGGATGCCGGATTGCATGCCGCCGTGATAGCTCCGGGCGGCGCCGCGCCGAGCGGCGTGTCGGTGTTGCGCACCGATGCGCCGACGCTCGCCTCCGTCCGCGGGCACCCAATCAGATCCGGCAGCCAAGCCGTCGCCTACATCATGTACACGTCGGGCTCGACCAGGACGCCTAAGGGCATCGCCGTGCCGCATCGGGCGGTCGCTCGTCTGGTCCGGAGCACCGACTATATCACTGTGGCTCCGGGCGACCGGCTGGCCCATCTTGCAAGCCCGTCTTTCGATGCCGCGACCTTCGAGCTATGGGGTGCGCTTCTCAACGGCGCCGCCATCGTGATTATCGATCGCGATACGGCGCTGTCCTCTCAGGTATTCGCCACGGCGCTGCGCGAGAAACGCATCAGCACGATCTTCGTCACCACCGCTCTGTTCAATCGGCTCGTGCAGGAGGTCCCGGACATCTTCTCTCCCGTACGGGATGTCCTGTTCGGTGGCGAAGCCGCCGATCCGCACGCGGTCCGAAGAGTGCTTGTCGAAGGAATGCCGCGCCGCTTGCTTCATGTTTACGGGCCGACCGAGGCGACGACCTTCAGCACGTGGCTGGAAACGCCCAGCCTTCCGGTCGACGCCCGTACGGTGCCGATCGGCGCGCCGATCGCCAACAGCACGTGTTATGTGCTCGACCCTTGGCTTGAGCCGGTGCCGATCGGCGTAGCGGGAGAGCTCTATCTCGGCGGCGACGGATTGGCGCATGGCTACTGGGGCCGCGCGGCTCTCACGGCAGAGCGCTTCATCCCCGATCCGTTCGGCCCTCCCGGCGGCCGTCTTTATCGCAGTGGCGACATGGTGCGTCGTCTCTGTGAAGGCAGCATTGAATATCTTTCGCGCCGCGACGACCAAGTGAAGATACGCGGCTTCCGCATCGAGCCCGGCGAGATCGAAGCGGCGCTGCGGTCCCATGCGAGCGTTGAGCAGGCCGCCGTCGTGGTGCGCGAAGATGCGGGCGACAGGCGGCTGGTGGCCTATGTGGTAGGCGACGCCGGTGTGGTTCCAAGCTCCAGCGAACTGCATCGATATCTGAAATTGCGTCTACCGGGCTATATGGTGCCGGCCGCATTCGTCAGCCTGGATGCGCTGCCGCTGACGGCGAACGGCAAGCTCGATCGCGCGGCATTGCCGGCCCCGCGGCGCTCACTGGCGGCTGTCGAACATGAGCGGCCGCGCACCGCCGTCGAAGAAATGCTGTCGGCAATCTGGTGCGAGGTCTTGCAGCTGGAGCGGCCGAGCATTGACGCAAATTTCTTCGAATCCGGCGGGCATTCGCTGATCGCTGCGCGGCTGATGGCGCGGGTCAGGGATGCATTCAAGGTCGATGTGCCGCTGCGAGAGCTGTTTGAAGCGCCGACGATCCGGATGCTGGCAACGCGTGTCGAAGAGGCGCAACGGCAGCAGGCAGGTCTCGTTCTTCCTCCTCTCGTTCCCCGACCGCGGCCGGCTTCGCTGCCTTTGTCCTATGCGCAGGAGCAACTGTGGTTTCTTGATCAGCTTGGCCTCGCGGGCGTTGCTTACAATATGCCTTCCGCGTTGCGGCTCGAAGGCGAGCTTGATGCGGCCGCGCTGCAGCGCAGCTTCAGTGAGGTCGTGCGTCGGCATGAGAATCTCCGCACCCGGTTCGCGGTTGTCGACGGGCACGGGAGCCAGGTGATCGACGAGGTGATCGACGAGCCAGGAGACGTTCGGTTGAACTTCGTGGACCTGTCCACGTTGGACGCGGAGCAACGCAACGGCGAGGCACAAAGGTTGTCAGACGAGCATGCCCGGCGGCCGTTCGATTTGCGGACCGAGCCTCTCTTTCGTGCCGCGTTGATTAGGCTTGGCAGTACCGAGCACCTCCTGCTGATCAACATGCATCACATCATCTCGGATGGTTGGTCGCTCGGGGTTTTGCTGCGGGAGTTGACGGCGCTCTATCGGGCCTACAGCGCGGGAGAGCCCGCGCGCTTGCCTGACTTGCCCATTCAATATGCCGATTATGCGCTATGGCAGCGAGAGTGGCTCGATGGCGAGGTTCTCCGCCAACAGATCGACTACTGGACCGAGCGGCTCAGCGGCGCGCCCACAGCGCTCGCGCTGCCGACAGAACGACCGCGTCCGGCCGTTCAGAGCTTTGCCGGGGCGAGCTTCCCCTTCTCGTTGCCTGGTGACCTCTCGTCTCGGCTCATTCGGCTGAGCCGTCGCGAGGGTGCGACGTCATACATGTTGCTCCTCGCGGCGTTCTCGCTGCTGCTCTCCCGGTATAGTGGTCAGCAGGATATCGTCGTCGGCTCTCCGGTCGCGGGCCGATCGCGACAGGAATTGGAAGACTTGACCGGCATGTTCGTCAACATGCTGGTGATGCGCACTGACTTGTCGGGCGATCCGACTTTCCGCGAGTTGCTGCGACGCGTTAAGGAGGTGACGCTCGGCGCCTATTCACACCAGGATCTGCCGTTCGAGAAGCTGGTCGAAGCGCTGCAGCCGGAGCGCGATCTCTCGCGCCAGCCGATTTTTCAAGTGTGCTTGGCATTCGAGAATATGCCGTTCGAGGCACCGGCGCTGCCGAACCTGGAGGTGAGTCGGTTCGAGAGCGATGGCGCACATGTCACTACCAAGTTCGATCTGACGCTGTTTATGCACGAGACGCCGTCGGGCCTTGGCGGTTGGGTCGAGTATGCGACGGACCTATTCGATGACACGACGATCGCGCGGTTGATCGGTCACTTCGGGCGGCTGCTGGAGGGGATCGTGGCGGATCCGGATCGGCGCATCGCGCAGCTGCCGCTGCTGCGCGAGGCCGAATGCCGGCAGTTGATCGTGGAGTTCAACGACACCGCGGCGCCCTATCGGCAGGACCGCTGCATGCACGAGCTGTTCGCCGCGCAGGCAGCCT
>JBBWZU010000092.1:0-3529 GCA_039649225.1 Hyphomicrobiales bacterium
CCGGGACCCTACGGCAGACACCCTGAAGGTCGCGGCCAGCCGCGAGTTGCCACGATGCCGAGCCTGATCCGTCTTCTCATGGTCGTCGGACTGCTGGGCGGAGCCGCGTATGGCGCCATGTTCGCGCTCGCCAATTTCGTACAGCCAAAGTCGCGCGAAATGACCATCACGATCCCGCAGCAGCGGCTGATTAAGCCAAATTAGCGATTCATTTTATCTTCGCGTGCGATGCGTGACGCATGGATGCGCCGGTCATGCGAGGCAGACAGTCAATTTCCAATCCCACGCCGCCGGACGGAACTGCGCGGCCGCCGGTTTCAGATGCGCGGCTGATCGACCTTTACCTCGACATGCTGGCGGCCGAGCGCGGCGCGGCACGAAATACGCTCGAGGCCTATCGGCGCGACCTTGAGGATTTCGCCGGTGAGCTGAAGGGAACCGCGATCGCCGATGCGGCGGGCGAGGACATCCGCGGCTACCTGGTGCGGCTTGCGGGCCGGGATCTTTCGGCCGCAACCGTTGCGCGGCGGCTTTCGGCGGTGCGGCAGCTCTATCGCTTCCTTTACGCCGAAGGGCTGCGCAAGGACGATCCGGCCGCCGCGATCGAAGGCCCAAAGCGCGGCCGGCCGCTGCCCAAAGTGCTGTCGGTCAAGCATGTCGACCAGTTGCTGACAAAGGCGCGTGACGGCATCGACGACGCCGAACGGCCTATCTCGCAGCGGCTGCGCGCTTCGCGCCTCACCTGCTTGCTGGAACTGGTCTACGCCACCGGCCTGCGCGTCTCTGAATTGGTGTCGCTGCCGGCATCCGCGGCGCGGCGCGACGAGCGCATGCTGATCGTGCGCGGCAAGGGTGACAAAGAGCGCCTCGTGCCGCTCAACGAAGCCGCCAAGCAGGCCATGCGCGATTATCTCGCGCTGCGCGAAGGGGCGCGCCTGACAAGCTCCAAATGGCTGTTCCCGTCGTTCGGCGAGAGCGGTCATCTGACGCGCCAGCATTTCGCGCGCGACCTCAAAGCGCTTGCGGCTGCCGCCGGACTGAGACCCGCGCAGGTCAGTCCGCACGTGCTGCGGCACGCGTTCGCGAGCCATCTGTTACAGAACGGCGCCGATCTGCGCTCGGTGCAGACTTTGCTCGGGCATGCCGATATCTCGACCACGCAGATCTATACCCATGTGCTGGAGGAGCGGCTGAAAAGCTTGGTGCGCGACCTGCATCCGCTGGGGGAAGCCGGCTGATTTGGACCGGGGCTATCTCAGGTATCCTTTCCTTGACTAACCACCCCCTGCGGGCCAGTTTCCGCGCGCCCGTCCGCGCTTATATTGGAACCGAATGCGCAGCTATCTCGATTTCGAAAAACCGGTTGGCGAGCTCGAGCAGAAGATCGAGGAGCTGCGCGCCATGCAGGAGAGCGGCGACGTCTCGGTCGCCGACGAGATTGTGCGCCTCGAGGCCAAGGCGACGCAAACCCTCACCGAGCTCTACGACAATCTGACCCCGTGGCAGAAGACGCAGGTCGCGCGCTGGCCGACGCGGCCGCACTGCCTCGACTACGTGGCGGGGCTGATGACCGAGTTCACGCCGCTCGCCGGCGACCGCAAGTTCGGCGACGACGAGGCGATCATCGGCGGCTTTGGCCGTTTCAAGGGCGAAAGCATCTGCGTTGTTGGGCAGGAGAAGGGCTCTAGCACCGAAAGCCGCCTCAAGCACAATTTCGGCATGGCGCGCCCGGAAGGTTACCGCAAGGCGGTCCGGCTGATGGAAATGGCCGACCGCTTCGGCATTCCGGTGATCGCGCTGGTCGACACCGCGGGCGCCTATCCGGGCATCGGCGCGGAGGAGCGCGGCCAGGCCGAGGCGATCGCGCGCTCGACCCAGGCATGCCTCGGGCTTGGCGTCCCGAACATCGCGGTGATCCTCGGCGAGGGCGGCTCGGGCGGTGCGATTGCGATTGCAACCGCGAACCGCGTGTTGATGCTTGAGCATGCAATTTACAGTGTGATTTCGCCCGAAGGCGCCGCCTCGATCCTGTGGCACGACACCACCAAGGCGCAGGAGGCGGCCACCAATATGAAGATCACCGCCGAGGACCTGATCCGCTTCGGGGTGATCGACGAGATCATCGCCGAGCCGGTCGGCGGCGCGCACCGCGATCCCACCGCCGCCATCGCGGCGACCGGGGAGGCCATTGCGGCCGGCCTGAAGGCCCTGTCCGGGCTCGACAGTGGCGCCATAAGGCGTCACCGCCGGGAGAAATTCCTCAATATTGGCAGGGTGATGTAACCCAGTTTGACCCGCCGCCGGTCCCGGTTTACGTTTCGTTTACCGTATCCGTGCTGGAACCGCGGGGGTCGGTTCGAGCTGCCTTGTGATTGCCGCATCTTTAAGGATAACAGGTGCGTAATGTGGGCCGTCGCGATTTCCTCAATCGCCTGCCGCTCGGGGAGCATGGGGTTTTGAGTCTTTCTCGTGTTGTCAGAGGCTTGACGGCATCCGTGGCTCTCGCCGCGCTGATGGCGCTCGCCGGCTGCGAGACGGACGGGCTGAGCTCCGGCAAGGCGATGAAAGAGCTTTCGGCCGAGATGAAGGCCGACATGGCGGCCAAGAACATGCCGCTCGAATCGCCGATCCTGGTGCGGCTGTTCAAGGAAGACGCCGAACTTGAAGTCTGGAAGCAGGACGCGTCCGGCCGTTATGCGCTGCTTAAGACCTATCCGATCTGCCGCTGGTCGGGCGAGCTCGGCCCCAAGGTCAAGGAAGGGGACCGCCAGGCGCCCGAGGGGTTCTATGCGATCACCCCGGCGCAGATGAATCCGAACTCGGCCTACTATCTGTCGTTCAACATGGGCTATCCCAACGCCTACGATAAGGCCTGGGGCCGCACCGGCTCGCAGCTGATGGTGCATGGCGACTGCTCGTCGCGCGGCTGCTACGCGATGACCGACGATCAGATCGGCGAGATCTACGCACTGGCGCGCGAGTCCTTCTTCGGCGGGCAGCGCGCCTTCCAGGTGCAGGCTTTGCCGTTCCGCATGACGCCGACGAATTTCGCGCGCCATCGCAGCAATCCCAACATGCCGTTCTGGCGCATGTTGAAGGAAGGCAGCGATCAGTTCGAGATCACGCACCAGGAACCGAAGGTCGATTTCTGCGAGAAGCGCTACGTGTTCAATGCGCAAGAGCCGCAGAACGCGACGCCCGTCAACGGCATCAAGGTCGGCACCCCGTGGGGCGGCTTCAAGGACCAGCAGACGCAGCAGGCCGCGCTGAAGTTCAGCCCGGCCGGCAAGTGCCCGGCCTATGAAATTCCCGCCGACGTGATGTCGGAGCTCAAGGCCAAGCAGCGCCAGGACGATCAGCAGATCGCCTCGCTCTCCTCGCGCGTCACAGCCGCGCCGGCCAAGACCGGGCGCGATGGCGGCATGCACCCGACATTCCTGGCCAAGCTCAAGGCGCAAGAAGTGCGTGAGGCCGACGGCACCGTGCGCTACGTGGTTGACGAGAGCGCATCGAAGAAACTCGGCTCCTA
>JBBWZU010000095.1:0-16163 GCA_039649225.1 Hyphomicrobiales bacterium
ACTCCTGCTCGCCGGCTGCGGCGACGCGTCGAACCTTCCCGCGCAGCAAGCGCAAGGTCCGAACCCGACGCTTCCGGAACCGAGCAAGTCGCTCGTTCCAACCGTTCATATTGCGCCGGTCAAAGGCTGGAGCGAGGGCGAAAAGCCGACTGTCGCATCGGGCCTGCAGGTCACGGCGTTCGCGGCGGGGCTGCAACACCCGCGCTGGGTTTACGTGTTGCCGAACGGCGACGTTCTCGTGGCCGAGTCGAATGCGCCGCAGCGCCCCGAGGAGGGAAAGGGCGTCAAAGGCTGGATCTATCAATGGGCGCAGAAACGGGCAGGCGCGGGCGTTCCGAGCGCGAACCGCATTACGCTGTTGCGCGATCGTGACGGAGACGGCATTCCGGAAACGCGCATGGAGTTCCTGAGCGGCTTGAACTCACCGGTCGGCATGGCGCTGATCGGCAACGACTTCTATGTCGCCAATGCGGACGCGGTGACAAAATACCGCTACGAGGACGGCGCCACCGAAATCAAGAGCCCGGGCGTGAAGGTGGCCGAGCTTCCGGGCGGCCCGATCAATCATCACTGGGTGAAGAACATCCTCGCCAGCCAGGACGGCTCGAAGCTTTATGCCAGCGTCGGTTCGAACAGCAACGCCGGCGAGAACGGTCTCGACGCCGAGAAGGATCGCGCGGCCATCCACGAGATCGATCTTGCCACCGGCAAGCAGCGTGTGTTCGCGTCGGGCCTGCGCAACCCGAACGGCATGGCGTGGCAGGGCGATACGCTGTGGACCGTGGTCAACGAGCGCGACGAGCTCGGCAGCGATCTCGTGCCCGACTATCTGACATCCGTGAAGGACGGCGCGTTCTATGGCTGGCCGTTCAGCTATTGGGGACAGCATCTCGACAACCGCGTGAAGCCGCAGAACCCGGATCTCGTCGCCAAGGCGGTCGTGCCGGACTATGCGCTCGGCAATCATGTGGCGCCGCTCGGCCTTGCCTTCGCGAGCGGCACGCTGTTGCCGGAGCAATTCCGCAATGGCGCGTTCATCGGCGAGCACGGCTCATGGAATCGCAAGCCATTCAGCGGCTACAAGGTGGTGTTCGTGCCCTTCGCCGACGGCAAGCCGTCCGGGCAGCCGGTCGACGTGCTGACCGGTTTCCTCGGCCCGGATGAAAAGTCCCGCGGTCGTCCAGTCGGTGTCGCCATCGACAAATCCGGCGCGCTGCTGGTCGCCGACGATGTCGGCAATACGGTCTGGCGTGTCACGCCGGCCGAGCACACCGCGCGGAACAGGACTGAATGATCTTCTGAAATTTAATCGCCCCCACCCCGTGTCGTGTGGTTCCCGCCGGGAACCACGCGGCAATTTGGCGCGTTCTCTTCAAACTTCAAACAATTGTCGAGGTCGCCGGAAATTTCCGTGCGGCCGGGAGGAATGTGCATGGTCTCCACCGATATCGCCGGCGCCAGCGCCGCGCTTTCCGATCCCGAGCACAAGACGCAATTGCGCCGCGCCGTGATCGCCTCGACCATCGGGACCGCGATCGAGTGGTACGACTTCTTTCTCTATTCGACCGTCACCGGTCTCGTTTTCGCCAAGCTGTACTTTCCGCATTCGGACCCGTGGGTCGGCACGCTCGAGGCCTTCGGCATCTATGCGGTCGGCTTTGCGGCGCGCCCGGTCGGCGCTGCGATCTTCGGTCACTACGGCGACCGCATCGGACGCAAGTCGACGCTCATCGCGACGCTGTTGCTGATGGGTCTT
This sequence comes from Hyphomicrobiales bacterium, assembly GCA_039649225.1. GTDB lineage: Bacteria > Pseudomonadota > Alphaproteobacteria > Rhizobiales > Xanthobacteraceae > PALSA-894. The sequence goes on from JBBWZU010000095.1 coordinate 1,757, forward strand.
GCCACATTCGCAGTGGCGCTGGTGCCGACTTATGAAAGCATCGGCATCTGGGGCGCCGTGCTGCTGACGCTCCTGCGCTTCATTCAAGGTGTCGGTGTCGGCGGCGAGTGGGGCGGCTCGGTGCTGATGTCGATGGAGTGGGCGCGTTCGAACCATTCGCGCGGCCTTGTCGCGTCGTGGCCGCAGTTCGGCGTGCCGTGCGGGTTGTTCCTCGCCAATCTCGCGGTGCTGGCATTCAGCGCGATGTCCGGCGACCAGTTCCTGAGCTGGGGCTGGCGTGTGCCGTTCCTGCTCTCGATCGTGCTGGTCGGCGTCGGATTGTGGATCCGTCTCGGCATTCTCGAGACGCCGGTGTTCGCCAAGCTGGTCGCGACCCGCAGGATCGAGAAGACCCCGATGCTTGAAGTCATCAGGAGGCATCCGCGCGAGATATTGCTTTCGGCCTTCGCCCGCATGGGCGAGCAGGCGCCGTTCTATATCTTCACGGCCTTCGTGTTCTCCTACGGTACCGGCACGCTGAAGATCTCGCGCGACTTCCTGCTGACGGCCGTGCTGGCGGCCTCGATCTTGTCATTCGTGTCGATCCCGTTCTTCGGTCATCTCTCCGACCGGATCGGGCGCAGGACCATGTACATGATCGGCGCGGCAGTGACCGGCGTGTTCGGCTTTATCTATTTCGGCATGCTCGATACGGGTTCGGCGTCGATCATCTTTTTTGCGATCGTGCTGTCGCTCATCCCGCACGACATGATGTATGGCCCGCAGGCCGCGCTGATTGCCGAGACCTTCCCGAGTCACTTACGCTATTCGGGCGCCTCGCTCGGCTATCAGCTTGCCTCCATCATCGCAGGCGGCCCCGCGCCGCTGATCGCCGCGTGGCTGTTCGGCCAATTCCATACGCCCTATGCCATCGCTTGGTATATTGCCGCATGTGCGGTCATCAGCCTGGCCGCGGCCGCGCTGATGGCCGACCACACCGGCAAGGAAATTGACGGCGAGTTGAAAGCCGCCAATCAGGCGGCGCGATAGCGCGCGTGCTCTTGGGCGCGTGCGGTCGGAAAGTCTCACCACAGTCCCGGCACGAGGCGCGTTCGAACCTTGCGCTGATAGTCGGTGTAGCCGGGCAGATTGCGCGCCAGATAGTTTTCTTCATCAAGCAGGCGCAACACGATGGCAGCGCAGAGCAGCGCCGCCGGGACAAGTCCCCACAATGAGCCGAGGGCGAGCGGCGTGCCGAGAAGGAGCGCGAGCGCGGCCGAGTACATCGGGTGGCGCACAGCAGCGTAAAGGCCGCTCGAAATCACGCGCTGTTCGTGCTCCACCCTGACGGTCGCGGCCGCGAACGCGTTCTCTCGAAACGTCAGGAAGAAGCCGTAGAAGCTGAGCGCGACGAGCGCATCGCCGGTCAGCACGAGCCAGGCTGGAACGAACGACCAGCCGAAGCGGTAGTCGAGGGCCGAGACGATATACATCGCGATCAGTGCGGCACTCGCAAACGTCAGGATCAGCTTCTGCCGCGGCTCGGTCTCGGCGCCGGGACCCGCCTGCATGCGCCGCTCGATCAGGGCGCGGTCATGGCGCAGGAAATACACCGTGATGGCGACGCATGACACGCCGAACAGCAGCCAGTAGAGCCAGCCCTGCCAGTAGCGCGGCGACCACGCCGGCAGGAAGATCATCAGCGCCATCGCGATCTGGAACCTGGCGAAGCCCGCGAAGGCGCGCTTTGCGAGATCGTCGTTGGAGTCCGGGTGTAGCTGCTGGCTCATGATGACTCATGATCGCTGTCGCGCGTCACTCCATTCCGGAACGCGGATCGTACGGCTTCTCGCTGCGCCATTTCGCCATCAGCTCTTCCAGCTCGGCATCCTTGCCGTCGGGCAATACGATGCGCAGCGTGACATAAAGGTCGCCCGCGGCCGGCTTGCCCGGCAGGCCCTTGCCCTTGAGGCGGAACGTGCGCCCGCTCGACGTGTTCGCCGGCACCGCAAGCTCGACCGGGCGATCGAGCGTCGGCACGCGCACCTTGGCGCCGAGCACCGCTTCGTACAGCGTGACCGGCAGGTCGAGCCGCAAATTCTGCCCGTCGATCTTGAACAGCGGATGCGGCGCGATCGAGACGGTGATGAGCACGTCGCCGGGCGGGCCGCCATGCGGCGCCGGCATGCCCTGGCCCTTGAGGCGGATCTGCTGTCCCTCGGTGATGCCGGGTGGGATCTTGAACTCGATCTCCTTGGCCGTAGGCAGTTCCAGCCGCCGCGTGCCGCCGTGCGCGGCTTCGTTCAACGTGATGGTTGCGGTTGCGGCGACATCCTGGCCGCGGATCGCCGACCCGATGTCTTCAGGCTCGAAACCCGCGCCGGCGCGTCCGCGCGCGCCACCGAACATGCTGGAGAGAATGTCCTCGAAGCTGCCGCCGCCGGCCGGGCCACCCGGCCCGCCTGCGCCGCGGCCCCCGCGCGTGGTGGTGCGGCGAAAGCCGTCCGGTCCCCACGTGAAGCTTTCGAACGTGCTGTCGTGGGTGCCGCCGCCGGGCGCGCTCGGGCGCCGGCCGCCGAAGCCTTCGAAACCTTGAAAGCGCTGCTTGCCCTCGGCGTCGATCTCGCCGCGATCGAACTGCTTGCGCTTGGTTTCGTCGCCGACGATCTCGTAGGCGCCGTTGATCTCAGAGAATGTCGTCGCCGCCTTCGGATCCTTGGCGTTGGAATCCGGGTGGAACTTCTTGGCCAGCTTGCGATAGGCCTTCTTGATGTCCTCGGGGCTTGCCCCCTTGGACACCCCCAAGACCTCATAGGGGTCGCGCATCTTCCGCTCCGAGTGAATCCCCAGTTGCCGGGCCGATGGCCCGACTCATTCTCCGTCAATGTGGGGGCACTGTGGCCGTTGTGCAACGCGGCCTGAAGCGGAAGTTGGTGTCAGGAGCGCTTCAAAGGGCGCAAGGCACGAACCGTCCACTGGCCCTGACGGGCGCGGCAGGCGTCGCCCTGCAGCCAGGACTCCGACCCCTCGCGGATGTAGCTTGCCAGAAAATCGCGGCACTGGACCCCGTCTTGGGTGTAGGCGCCGGCAAGCGGCGTGACCGTGCCGCGTGCGCCGGTCGCGGGATTCGCCCATGGGACGCTGGCGCCCTTGTCGGCGCGGGTCACGACCAGGGCTGCCGCCTGCCTGGCATAGGCAAGATCGCTTTCGGGCGGCATCACGCTGTCGGTGCCGGGACTTGATGCAAGGGGACCGGGAACCGACTGGGTCGTCAGCGTCTTTTCGCTGTCTTTGCCCATGAACGAATCAAGCTTGTAGGACAGGCTGCATCCGGAGGTCGCCGTCCCGAGTGCCAATGACATCGCGATGGCGGTCGCACGCAGGCGCCATAGGCGCGCCTTGCGGGTTCCTTTATAACGAGGCCGCTTGGGCAGGCGGGGCTTGGCCCGCAACGTCAGGGTTTTGTGCGCAATGTCAGACACGGCTCCGATTGAAGCACCGACATGGTTAACGAGTGGTGATTTTACCCAGGCGGATGAACCCTTACGGCTCTGGCATGCCTGGTTCGACGAGGCGGTGAAGTCCGAGCCGCGCGACCCGAACGCCATGTCGCTCGCTACCGTCGACCCGGACGGCCTGCCGGATGTCCGCACCGTATTGCTCAAGGGCATCGATGAGCGCGGCTTCGTGTTCTACACCAACACCGAAAGCCAAAAAGGGCGCGAGCTCGCCGCCAATCCCAAGGCAGGGCTGCTGTTCTACTGGAAGTCGCTCAATCGCCAGGTGCGCGTGCGCGGCCCGGTCGAGCGCGTGACGCCGCAAGAGGCCGACGCCTATTTCGCCACTCGTCCAAAGCAGGCGCAGATCGGGGCCTGGGCGAGCCAGCAGTCGCGCCCGCTGGAGAGCCGGCTGGCCTTCGAGAAGGCGGTGGCGCTCTACGCGGCGAAATACGCGATCAGCACCGTGCCGCGCCCGCCGCACTGGTCCGGCTATCGGATCGTGCCTATCTCGATGGAGTTCTGGCACGACCGGCCGTTCCGTCTGCACGACCGTGTCGAATTCCGTCGCGATGCGCTCGGCGCGCCGTGGAGCAAGACGCGGATGTACCCGTGAAGGCGCAGTCCTGATGCCCCAGACCAACAACACCAACCACCCGCGCCGCACGCTGCTGCTCACCGGCGCAAGCCGCGGCATCGGCCATGCGACGGTCAAGCGTTTCTCGGCGGCCGGCTGGCGCGTCATCACCTGCTCGCGCCACGGATTTCCGGAGAATTGCCCGTGGGAGATGGGGCCGGAGGATCACATCCAGGTCGATCTCGCGGACGCCGCCAACACCGATGCGGCGATAGCCGAAATCAAGAACCGACTCGACGACGGCGAGCTGCACGCGCTGGTCAACAATGCGGCGATCTCGCCCAAAGCCGAGGGCGGGGCGCGTCTCGGCTCGCTCGATACCGCCCGCGACGTGTGGACCCATGTGTTCCAGGTCAATTTCTTCGCGCCGATCATGCTGGCACGCGGGCTGATCGAGGAACTCAAGCGCGCCAAAGGCGCGGTGGTGAACGTCACGTCGATCGCCGGCTCGCGCGTGCATCCGTTCGCGGGCGCCGCTTACGCGACCTCAAAGGCCGCGCTCGCCTCGCTGACGCGCGAGATGGCCTCAGACTTCGGGCGGGTCGGCGTGCGCGTCAACGCGATCGCGCCGGGGGAAATCGACACCGCGATTCTCTCGCCCGGCACCGACAAGATCGTCGAGCAGATCCCGATGCAGCGCCTCGGCACACCCGATGAGGTCGCCAAGATCATCTATGTGCTGTGCACGGAGACGAGCTCCTACGTGAACGGCGCCGAGATCCACATCAACGGCGGCCAGCACGTTTGAGCGGACTTGCTGCGGCACGCGCTGAAGCTAGGCGTTCACGATCCTGAGCTTGGTCTTCGCGCTCGCGGCCTTGCGCCCGAGCACCGCCGCGTAGGTGTCGATCGGAGCGGGGCGGCCGATCAGGTAGCCTTGGACTTCCTCACAGGACTCGCGCGCCAGGAAGGCAAGCTGTTCAGGCGTCTCGACGCCCTCGGCCACGACCGGGATATTCATGCCGCGCCCAAGCCCAAGCACGGCGCGTACGATCGCGGCCGAATGCTGGTTGTCGCTAAGGTTGGCGATGAAGGTGCGGTCGATCTTGATCTTGTCGAACGGGAAAGCCTGCAGGTAGGAGAGCGAAGAGTAGCCGGTGCCGAAATCGTCCATCGCGATACGCACGCCGAGTGTCTTTAGACGCAGCAGGATCGACAGCGCGCGGGAGAAGTCGTCGATCAGCACGCCTTCGGTGACTTCCAGCTCAAGGCGATGCGGCGCAAGGCCGGTCTCGAGCAGGATCTGATGCACCTGCGCGGGCAGGTCGCCGTGGCGGAACTGGATCGGCGACAGGTTTATGGCGATCTGCAGCGGCCGCGGCCAGGAGGCCGCTTCGCGGCAACCCTCGCGCAAAATCCATTCGCTCATCGCGACGATCAACCCGCTTTCCTCGGCGAGCGGCACAAAGCTGCCGGGCGGGATCAGGCCGCGGATCGGATGATGCCAGCGCACCAGCGCCTCGAAGCCGGATATCTCGCCGGAGATGCGCGCCTGAGGCTGATAGTGCAGCGCAAGCTCTCCGTGCTCGATCGCGGCGCGCAATTCCTGCTGCAGCGCGCGCTTTTCGCGCAGCCGCTCGTCCATGACGGCTTCGAAGAAGCGGATCGATCCGCGTCCTTCGGCCTTCGCGCGGCAGAGTGCGACGTCCGCATTGGCCAGCAGGGTGTCGGCATCCTTGGCGCCGGATGGATAGACCGCAATGCCGATGCTCAACCCGATGCGCAGGCGCTGCTCGCCGATCTCGATGTCGGTATTCGCCACGGACTGCATCAGCGCGGCCGCGACGGTTTCGGCCGCGTGCGCGTTCTGTCCGGAAACGATGATGATGAACTCGTCGCCGCCGATCCGCGCGAGATACGATCCGTTGGCGGCTTCGTGCAGGCGTTCGGCGACCGCGCGCAGCGCCGCATCGCCGGTTGCGTGGCCGAACACGTCGTTGACCTCGCGGAACCGGTCGAGACCGATGCACAGGATCGCAAAGGAGGTCCCCGCCGCCGCCGCGCGTTCGACTTCCGTGCCGAGCTTCGCGTTGAAGGCGGCGCGGTTCGGCAGGTCGGTCAGCAGGTCGTGCTGCGCCAGATGTTCGATACGCTCCGCGGCGCGCCGGCGTTCGGTGACATCCTCGGACAGGCTAAGCAGATATTCGGCGTTGCCGTCCGCATCGCGGATCACGAATTTCTTGATGTCGACGAGCCGCGTTCCGTTGCGCGGGGTCTCGACCACCTGCTCGTTAGCTGCGCATACGCCCGCAGTCTCCACCGCCTGGCGGTCGAGCGCCGAAAACGCCACGATGGCCTGCTGCGGGAAAAGCTCGGCTGCGCTCTTTCCAATCATCTCCTCGCTGGTCAAGCCGAAGAACTCCTCGGCCGCGCGGTTGACCAGCGCGTAGCGAAACTCCTTGGCGTCCTTGACCGAGAGCGCCACCGGCATGTTCTCGACAACGGTGTCGAGGAAGGCGCGCGTCCGGCGCAGCTCGTCCTCCTGAAGCTTGCGTTCCGTCACGTCCTCGATGACGGTGAGGAGGTACAGTGGCTCGCCATCGGTATCGAGGATCGGCAATCGGCGGCTGGTGTGGAAGCGCGCGCCCTTGGCCGGAGTCGTCACCGGATGGGTGTCGAAAAACGCCTCGCGGCGCGCCGCGAGCATTTCCCGGTCGCGCGCCTCGAGGCGGTCCGCGGTTTCCTTCGGGAAGACGTCTTGCGCGGTCTTGCCGATCACGTCCGCGCGCTTGCGGCCGAACTGTTCTTCGGCGCGCCGGTTGATCAGCACATAGCTGAGGTCGGACGCATTCTTCACCACGACGGTCATCGGAACATTTTCGATGACCCCGTCGAGAAATTCGCGCGTCTGGCGCAGTTGATCCTCGGTGTGCTTGCGCTCCGTGACGTCGATGGCGGCGACCAGCGAGGCCGAGCGGCCCTCGTACTCCATCGCGCGCCCGTAAATGGCGACCTCGATCAGGCTGCCGTCGGCCCTGACGTGTCGCGACGTGTAGCCCTCGCGCAGCCTGCTCTCGTCGCCGTGCACGACGGCGTCGATCGAGTCCCAATTCGCCGACCGTTTGATGTCGCTCACCGTCAGGGTCAGGAAATGCTCGCGGTCGTGGCCGTATTGATCGAGCGCCGCATTGTTGACCGCCAGGAAGCGCAGCGTGGCGTGATCCCAGACCCACATCGGAATCGGGTTGTTGTCGAACAGAAAACGGAACGAGGATTCGCGCCGTCTCTCCTCGGTGATGTCCTGATGGGTCGCGACCCAGCCGCCGCCCGGCAATGGCTCGTTGACCACCGCGATGGTGCGGCCGTCCCGCATCGCGACGGTTCGCCTGAATGCCGTGCCCTGCGCGACCATGTCGAGCACGTCTGCGCAATAGCGCTCGGGCTCGACGTCGAAGACGTTATGGGCGATTCGCACGTCGACGACATCGCGCAGGCTCATGCCGGCTTTGATCGCGCCGGCCGGCAAGCCGTAGAGGTCGATGTAGCGCTGATTGCACAGGATGACCCGGCTCTCCTGATCGAACATCATCAGGCCGTGATTCATGTGGTCGAGCGCGGTGCCGAGCTGTGAATTCTTTTCCGACAGGCGCCGGTCCATGATCGCGCCGATCAGGCTCACGCCGAGAACCGCGAATGCGATCGCCGCGATGAGCATCGCCAGCATGGCGGCGGAGAGGCCGGACGCATCGGCCGCAGAGGCCGCGCCGGGAATGGCCTGCGCGGCGCTCATGCCGATGAAATGATGCGAGAGCACCGCCAGCGCCAGCAGAAGCGCCGCGGCCAATGTGCTTTGCAGGCTGCGGCCGCGCACCGCCACGCCCATCGCGGCGGACGCGAGCACGAGGCCGGCAATGATCGACGCGATGATGAGGTCGGCGGACCAGGCGATCTGGCCGGACGGCTCGAGCGAGGCCATGCCGGTATAGTGCGTGGCGGCAAGCCCGGCTCCGATGATGGCGCCGCCGATCGGCGCTGCCGCGGCTGCGGCCAGCGATGCGGCCGCAAGTCCGGCCACCGTCAATGCGACCGCGATCAGCAGCGAGCCGATCGTCAGCGTGAGATTATAGGTGATTGCGATACCGGGGTCGTAGCCGAGCGTCGCGATGAAGTGCGTCGCCCAGATGCCGCAGCCGGCGGAGGCGCCGGCGCCGGCGATCCAGCGGGCGCGGGTGCCCCCTACGGTCGACAGCGCGCGGTGAAACAGCAGGACCGCCGTGACGCTGGTCACCAGGCAGACACCCACGGCCAGCGCGACCAGGGGCCAGGCATGTTCGCCAGTCAGGCAGGTCACGATCCGGAGCATTGCTGCGCGCCTTTCCGGCACGAGCTAACAACCCCCCCGTCTCCGTGAGGTTAAATACTGCCATGGGCCCGATACGTAGGAATACCTGTTAATTCGCGACGCGGAAAATAAAGCGTTAATCTGTGGCTGAATTCCCGCGTTACAGCCAGTGCTTCCATTTGAAAAACCAGTAGGGAAGGATGGCGGCGATCACCATCAGGATGATCGCCATCGGATAGCCGAACTCCCAGCCGAGCTCCGGCATGTTCTTGAAGTTCATGCCGTAGATCGAAGCGATCAAGGTCGGCGGCATCAACACCACGGCGGCAACCGAGAACAGTTTGATGATATTGTTCTGCTCGACGCTGATGACGCCGACCATGGCGTCGAGCAGGAACGTCACCTTGTTGCCGAGATACGAGACGTGGTCGGACAGCGACTGCACGTCGCGCTGCATCGACTTGAGCTGCTGGCGCATCTCCTTCGGCCATTTCAGTCCATCGGCTTCGTTCGCCAGGAACAGGACCAGGCGCCCGATCGACACCAGGCTTTCGCGCACCTTCGAGGTCAGGTCGCCTTTGCGGCCGATCCGCCGGAAGATGTACTGATAGGTCATCGACCGGTTGGCGCGCCGCCCCTCGGGTTCGAAGATGTCGTGCGAGATCTTGTCGATATCGGCGCCGGCGCGCTCGAGAATATCGGCGGCGCGATCGATCACGGCGTCGAGCAGCTCCATCATGATGCTCTCGCCCGACACGGTCGGCGTGCATTGGCGCGCGAGCTTGGCGCCGATCAGCGTGAACGGCCGCGGCTCGTCGTAGCGCACCGTGAGGAGCCTGTGGCCCGCCAGGATGAAGGTCACCGCGGTGGTCTTCGGCGTCGCGGTTTCCGACTGGCACATCAGTGTCGCGGTCATGTAGCGGGCGCCGTTCTCGACATAGAGACGGCTCGATATCTCGATTTCCTGCATTTCCTCGCGGGTCGGAACCGCGATGCCGAGCGTCGCCTCGAGCAGCTTGTCCTCGGCGACCGTCGGCGTGACGAGATCGAACCAGACCGCGCCGTCCGGGATCGGGCCGGCCTCATCGACAACCTTGCGTTCGAGCATCGTGCCGCGCGGGACATAGACTGACAGCATCGGCGGGCCAACGTTGGGGCAGGAGGGAACTCCTGCCTACCGCGGCAATCTGTCACCGTCCATCGCCGAGATATGACAAATCAATGAAATTTGCCGCCGCGGGGAGGGGCCCGTTGGTGCTCAGTGGATCAGGCGGCATCGTCCTCGTGCTCGGTCGCCGGGATGGCGGCGGGCGCATAGGCGGGATTCTTGGCGTCGCTGCCGTAGCGCAAGGCCGCCGCGACGGCCGAAATGCCGATCTTGCCAAAGCCTGCGTCCAGCTCGGCGCGTTCACGTCGTTGCTCGGTGGTCGCTCGTCGGGATTCCATCGCGGCCTCTCTGGAGTGTCTCTAGGTGTTAGTCGGTCCGGCCGGGCCCGCGGTTTGGGGCCGCTCGTTTCACTTTCCGAGTGCGGCGGAAATGCGGGAGAATCGGTGCGGGCTTTTGGCCGTGCTCTTCGTCGTGCTCTTGGCTGTGATTCGAGCGGCCTGCGCAACGACTCGGCGGAAGGCGTGTCGGCAGGAACGTGTAAGCCCGCGTCAACATGCGTGGTAAGCAGGGCGTTTACCAATTGATGCGACGCTTATCCGTACGAACACGGGCGGCTGCCGGCCGAAACTGCGGCATTCCTGCAACAGGTGCCTGTGTCCGTGCGACGATCGGTCCCTTAATGCTGGAACGGCCGGGGTCTTTCGGCTACCAAATGGCACTCCCGGGGCGATAGGACGGCAAGGAAGAAAGAACCATGGCGCTACGTGGTGGTATTGCGGTTTTGTGCCTCGGCCTGTTGGCCGCCGGGTGCATACAGATGCAATCGACGCTTGAGCAGTCTTCCGAAGTTTCGATGACGCCGCGCGATAAGAAGTTGCTCGCCAGTGCTCCTTACGCGCAGGCGACGATCCCGGAACCCTATAAGCGCCACATCGTGACCTATCACCGCAAGGAAGGTCCCGGAACGATCGTGGTCGATAGCGATGCGCGCTATCTCTATTATGTGCTGCCCGAGGGCAAAGCGATCCGTTACGGCGTGACCGTTGGCGAGGACGCGCTTGCGTTCTCCGGCATCGCCAAGGTCGGCCGCAAGGAAGAGTGGCCGTCCTGGACCCCGACCAATGACATCAAGAAGCGGCTGGGGAACATCCCGGGCTACGTCGCGCCCGGCCCGCACAACCCGATGGGTTCGCGCGCGCTCTATGTCTACGAGGGCAGCAAGGACACCCTGTATCGCATCCATGGCACCAATCAGCCGGAATACATCGGCTCGGCGATCTCGTCCGGCTGCATCCGCCTGACCAACGAGGACGCGATCGATCTCTTTAGCCGGGTCAAGGTTGGCTCGGTGGTGGTTGTGCTGGCGCCCGGATCGGGCGACTCGCCGACCAATCCGCGCGTCGCCTTCACGGGCGGTCGCGACAGCTAAGACAGTTACGGCGCGGGGGAAATGAGAACGCCGGGCGCAAGCCCGGCGTTCTTGCGTTGGGCGCCTAGAATATCGGCGCAGACGATTCCACCAGCGCGAACGCCTCGAGCTTCGGCGGAATTTCCAGGTTCTGCTTGAGCTGCGTCTGGAAAGTCTTGAAGGATTCGAGCGATGTCGGCAGAGCTTCGGCGTCCGCCGCGTTGTGGTGCACGACGTGCATGAACGTTCTTCCGTCGCCGTGAAGATAGACCGCATATTGGACGTCGCCATTGCGGGTCGCGCGCAACTCGCGCATCACCGCCTCGATATTGCGCTTGTTCTCCTCGACGAATTCGGCTCGCACCGTGTACTGAACCCGGGTCACTTTCATCTTCGCTCTCCTGTTTGATGTTTGATCGCCTGGATGCCTCAGGCCTTCGCGCCGGCTTGTGCGGATGTCGCGGGATGCCGGCCGGGCAGGCGCAGTCCGGCGAGCGCGCCGATGAGCGAGAGGAGCGCGGCGACCGACATCGCGGGCACAAAGCCCGCAACGAACGCATCGGCGGACCGAAAGCTGCCGGCCATGGCGAAGACCGCGACCAGTAACGCTACTCCGAAGACCCCGCCGAAGTAGCGTAGCGTGTTGAAGATACCCGACGCCTTGCCGATTTCGGCTGGAGCAACGGAACCGAGCACGGCGTTCTGCGCGGCCGGCATTGCCAGCGACACGCCGGAGCCGGCAACGATCAGCGGCACCACGATCTCGACATACGGGAGCACCGGCGAAGCGCGCAGGGCAATCCACGCAAAGCCGATCGCCTGCAGCCCCAGACCCGCGACGATGAGCGGGCGCTCTCCGATCCGGCTGACCAGCGCTCCGCCGATCGGCGCGAACACGAAAAGCGTTGCGGTCCAGGGCAGCAGCCTCAGGCCTGTGCCAAGCGGATCGTTGCCCTGCGCGCTCTGCAGGAATTGCGGCAGCAGGAACACCACCGCATACATCGACCCATAGAGCAGGAATCCGACCGCATTGCCGGCCGAGAAACTGCGCGAGGCGAAAAGGCGCATCGGCACCATGGGGGCGGGCGTTCGCAGCTCGTATCCGATGAAGCTCGCTGCCAGGACAGCACCGAGCGCCAGCGTGCCCGCGACCTGCAGGCTGGCCCAGCCGGCGGCGTTCGCGCGCATCAGCCCCCACACCAGCGCGAGCGCCGCGCCCGTCACGAGCGCGAGCCCCACGATATCAAGCGCGGCGTCGGCGCCCCGGCTTTCCTCGATGCGCCAGTACACCAGCGCCAGCGCGACGAGGCCGATCGGCAGATTGACCCAGAAGATCCACTGCCAGGCGAGGCCCGCCGCGATCGCACCGCCGACCACGGGCCCTGCGATGAGCGCCAGGCCGGTGACGCTGCCGAAGATCCCCAGCGCCTTCGCGCGCTGCTCACGCGGGAAGGCTGCGCCGAGCAATGCCATGGCGAGCGGCATCACCAGCGCGGCGCCGACGCCCTGCACGGCGCGGGCCGCGATCAAGGTTGCGGCGCTTGCCGAAACCGCGCAAGCCGCCGAGGCGGCGATGAACAGTGCGAGCCCGGCCGCGAACATGCGCCTTCGCCCGAACCGGTCGCCCAATGCGGCACCGGTCAGCAGCAAGGCCGCGAAGCTCAACCCATAGGCATTGACGGTCCACTCCAGCGCCTCGACCGACGCGTCGAGATCGAGCCGGATCGTGGTGAGCGCGGTGGTGACGACGAGCGCGTCGAGCGCCACCATGAAGGAGGCGATCGATGTCAGGGCAAGAACCCATCGTGACGTACTGTTTGTATTCATGGCGGTTTCCCGGTTGTGACGATGCTCACCCGTCAAGACGTTTCGGGAGGGACGAAGGATTCGCCGGAAATAATTTTTCCGACCCTTGAATCCTTTGCCCTCGGCCGGACGTCTTTCTTGTCAGGAGGCTAAGGCGGGATGTTGGATGTTAGAGTGACCGGTATGAAATCGGGTGCAGCAAGATGACCGAACGCGCGGCATTCGGGCGGCTGCTCGGCGAGTTGCGGCCGAAGCTGCATCGCTATTGCGCCCGCATGACCGGTTCGGCGATCGACGGCGAGGACGTGGTTCAGGAGGCGATCCTGAAGGCGATCGAGGCTTTGGACGAAGGCGACGCGGTCGCCAACCCGGAAGGGTGGCTGTTCCGCATCGCGCATAACGCTGCCTTGGACCATCTGCGGCGGCGCGCCCGCCAGGCGGCTTCTCGTTCCGATGAAGAGGTCGACATGATCGCGGACCGCACCCCCACCGACATCCGTCTTGCGACATCGGCGAGCATGCGAACCTTCATGCGTCTTCCCGTCGCGCAGCGTTCCAGCATCATCCTGATGGACGTGCTCGGCTACTCGCTCGATGAGATCGGCCGCGTCACGGAGCAGAGCATACCGGCGATCAAGGCTTCGCTGCATCGGGGCCGTGCGCGGCTCGCCGAGCTCGCGCAGGAGCCGGACGACGCGCCGGTGCCTCATCTGGCGGAGCCTGAGCGCGCCTTGCTCACCGCCTATGTGGACCGTTTCAATGCGCGCGATTTCGACGCCGTGCGTGACATGCTGGCCGACGAAGTTCGGCTCGAGCTCGTCAACAAATCGAGGCTGGTTGGACGCCGTGAGGTCTCGCGATACTTCACCAATTATTCGAAGATCGACGACTGGCGGCTGGCGCTTGGTTTCGTCGATCGGCGGCCGGCGGTGATCGTGCGCGACCCGGCCGACCCGTCGGCCAAGCCCGCCTACTTCGTTCTTCTTGGCTGGACGGGCGACAGCGTCGCGACCATCCGTGACTTCCGCCACGCGCGCTACGTGGCGGAGGATGCCGAATTTATCGCGCTATAGGCACAAACCGTAGCCCGGATGGAGCCGTAAGCGCGTCTTCGACGCGCGATGGCGAAATCCGGGGTAGCTTCTCGTGCCGCAACTGCGCTCCCGCATTACGCTTCGCTTCATGCGGGCTACGATAACTAAGCCGCCAGGAGCTGCTCGCGCTTGGCCCAGTCGAGCGCCTTGTCGAGCGCGACTGCGAGCTTGTCGAACAACTCGTCGATCTCGGCCGGCTTGATCACCAAAGGCGGACAGATCGAGATGGTGTCGCCGATCGGCCGCACGATCAGGCCCTCGTCCTGCGCGTGCTTGACGACCTGCGCGCCGACCATCTTCTTGGGATCGAACGGCGTCTTGCTGCGCTTGTCGGCGGAGAGCTCGAGGCCGCCGACCATGCCCATGCCGCGCGCTTCGCCGATCAGCGGATGGTCGCCGAGCGCCATCAGGCGCTTCTGGAATTGCGGCATGCGCGTCGCCGCGGTCTCGAAGATCTTGTCGCGCTGGTAGATCTCCAGCGTCTTGACGGCGACCGCGGCCGGCACCGGATGGCCCGAATACGTAAAGCCGTGGCCGAACGTGCCGATCTTTTTGCTCTCGACGATCAGCGCCTGGTACATGTCCTCCGGGATCAT
>JBBWZU010000108.1:0-6643 GCA_039649225.1 Hyphomicrobiales bacterium
CGTCTGCTGTTCGTCCACTGCGTCCGCGCCGCGACCTCATATCCCGGCGGCCCGACATTCCGCAATTTGCTGACGCGCGCCATCGTGGAGACCTGGGCACGGCCGGTCGAACTCGCCAACGCCGCCATTGCGCTGGTCAAGGCCAGTCCGGCGATTTCGGATGGAATCAAGCTCGCGATGCAGGCCTGGCCGCGCCGCCTCACCGCGCGCGAGATCGCGCCATGCCTCGGGCCGCTGGTCGCGGACGCATTGCTGCGCGCCGTCCTGGAATCGACGCCGGTTTGCGACGCAGGATTCGAACGTCTCCTGACCGGCGTCCGCGCCGTGCTGCTGGACGCTGCCGTGAACGCGACCAGCGATGTCTCGGACGCGATGGTCGCGTTCTCCTGCGCACTCGCCCGCCAATGCTTCATCACCGAATATGTGTTCGACGTCTCGGGCACCGAGCAGCAGGCACTGACGAGACTACGCGACATGGTCGCCGACGCGCTCGCGCTCGGCAAGCCGATCCTGGCGATCCACCTGATCGCGCTGGCGGCCTATGCGCCGCTGCACACCGGCGATCGCGTGCAGGCTCTGTTGGATCGGACGTGGCCTGCGGCCGTGGACAGCTTGATCGACGAGCAGATCCGTGAGCCGCAGGAAGAGGCCAGGCTGCGCGCGGATATTCCGCGCCTGACCGAAGTCACCGACGCCGTGTCGGCCGCCGTGCAGCGGCAATATGAGGAAAGCCCCTATCCGCGTTGGGTCAAGACGGCGCCGGCATCTCCCGCGGCGAGCGTGACCGCCTATCTGCGCGGCGAATTTCCATCCGTGCAGATCGATGATCGTCCGGCAACCGGTCAGCCCGATATCCTGGTCGCAGGCTGCGGCACCGGCCAGCAATCGATTGCCGCGGCGCAACGCTTTGCCGATGCGCGCGTGCTTGCGATCGATCTCAGTCCGACAAGCCTCGCTTACGCGGTGCGCAAGTCGCGCGAGGCCGGCGTGACCATTGAATACGGCCAGGCGGATATTACGGCATTTGCGCCAGCGCACCGGAGCTTTGACGTCATCGAGGCGAGCGGTGTGCTGCATCATCTCGCCGACCCGATGCAGGGCTGGTCGGCGCTGTTGCGGCTGCTCAAGCCGGGCGGCTTCATGCGGCTTGGCTTCTACAGCGAGCTCGCGCGCACCGACATCAAGGCCGCGCAATCGCTGATCTCGGTGCGCGGTATCGAGTCGACGCCGGACGCAATCCGGCGCTATCGCCAGGAGGCGATGTCCTCGGTGGATCCGCGCTACGTCAGCATTGTCGGCTCGCCCGACTTTTACAGCACCAGCGCGTGCCGCGACCTGCTGTTCCACGTGCAGGAGCACCGGTTGACGCTCCCCCAAATCGGCGCATTTCTGCGCGAGAACAAACTGGCGTTGCTCGGCTTCGAGCTGGATGCACCGGTTTTGGCGAAATACCGCGCGCAATTCCCGGATGATCCGGCCATGACAAATCTCGCCAACTGGCATCGCTTCGAGAGCGAGAATCCGGCTACGTTCCGCGGCATGTATCAATTCTGGGTGCAGAAGGCGGCCTGAAGTCAAAAACGCCTTCACCCGAGGCGAAAACGACATGATCTTCCGCCAGCTTTTCGACAGCGTATCGGGCACCTACACCTACCTGCTCGCCAGCCGGCGCGGCGGCGAGGCTCTCATCATCGACCCGGTGATCGAGAAGGTCGACCGCTATCTCCAGCTCCTGCGCGAGCTCGACGTGAAGCTCGTCAAGGCGGTCGATACGCATCTGCACGCCGACCATGTCACCGGCCTCGGCGCGCTGCGCGACCGTACGCACTGCATCACCGTGATGGGCGAGCAGACCAAGGCGGACGTCGTGTCGATGCGGCTTGCCGAGGGCGAGAAGCTCACCATCGACGGCGTCTCGCTCGACGTGCTCTACACGCCCGGCCACACGGATGATTCCTATAGCTACATCATGCGCGACCGCGTCTTCACCGGCGACACGCTGCTGATCCGCGGCACCGGCCGCACCGATTTCCAGAATGGCGATCCGCGGGCGCAATACGACTCGATCTTCAACAAGCTGCTCAAGCTGCCGGAGGACACGCTGGTGTTCCCGGCGCATGACTACAAAGGCGAGACGGTCTCGACCATCGGCGAGGAGAAGGCGTTCAATCCGCGCCTGCAGGTCAGATCGGTCGACCAGTATGTCGCGGTGATGAACAACCTGAACCTGCCCAATCCGAAGATGATGGACGTCGCGGTGCCGGCCAACATGAAAGTCGGCCTGGCGCAGGACGAGATCGCGCGGCGCGGCTGGGCCTTGAGTGCCGCCGACGCGCTTGCGCTGGTCGGGCGGACCGACATCGCCTTCATCGATCTGCGCGAGACGAGCGAGCGCGAGCGGCATGGCGTGATCCCAGGCTCAGTCCATGCGCCCTACACGGACCTGCGCGACAACATCATGCCGGGCGGCATGCTGCACAGGCTTGCGGCCGCAGACGGCAAGCAACTGCTGTTCTATTGCGCCTTCGGCGAGCGTTCCGCGATGGCGGTGCAGGCGGCCCAGGACGCGCGGGTGGCATCCGCCCGCCACGTGCAGGGCGGCATCGACGCGTGGAGGAAGGCTGACGGACCGCTCGAACGGCCGAGCATGGCATGAAACCGAAATATCGCGTGGCCTTGGTGACCGGCGCCGCGCATGGCATCGGCCGCGCGACCGCCAAACGGCTTCTTGACGACGGCTGGCGCGTCGGCGTGCTCGACCTGAAAGCCGGTGAACTGTCGCGCGCCTATCGCAATGTATCCGGTCGCGTCGCCATTATCGAGGGCGATATCGGCGAGGAGACGATGGCCAAGCGAGCCGTGACTGAAACGATTGGCAAATTCGGCCGGCTCGACGGCGTGGTGTCGAACGCCGGCATCATGATCCGCAAGCCGATCCGACAACTGACGCTCGCCGAGTGGAATCGCGTGCTCGACGTCAACCTGACCGCCGCCTTCCTGCTCGCCAAGGCGGCGGAACGCGCGCTGCGCGAGGCCCGCGGATCATTCGTCTCGATCGCCTCGACGCGCGCGCAAATGTCAGAGCCGAACACCGAGGCCTATTCGGCCACCAAAGGCGGGCTCGTCGCGCTGACCCATGCGCTGGCGATGAGTCTTGCGCCCGTGCGGGTGAATTGCGTCAGTCCCGGCTGGATCGCCACCAAGGATTACAACACGCTGCGCGCCAAGGATCACGCCCAGCACCCGGCCGGCCGCGTCGGCAAGCCGGAGGACATCGCCGAGATCGTCGCCTGGCTGCTCGACAGCGAACGCGCAGGCTTTATCACCGGCGCCAATTTCACCGTCGACGGCGGGATGACCAGGAAGATGATCTACGAAGAGTAAATCATTTTACGATTCTAGTGCCTCGTTTTGAGCTAGCGATGCGGCGCCAGTGGCGAAGTGAAGTGCAGCGGCGACGGCCGATAGGGAACGGCCGAAACGCCGAAATTCTTTCCGTACTGCTGTTGCACAGCGGGCGCGTTGACGACGCCGATCTTGGTGTCCTGCGACTTGGCGTCGAGCGGCGGGAGATTGATGCCGGGTGCCACGCGATCGACCTGTTGCTTGAGCTTTTGATTGAGGCACTCGAACGCGCGGCTCGCGCCGATCTCGACCTCGACGCACCGCTCGGGCGCGGCCTGCGACGTCTTCGATCCGCCGATGATCATTTCCGGCAGCACGGTCACACGCTCCTCGGCACCGCTCTGCGCGAGCTGCGACAGAACGCCGATCGCCGAAAGGATTGAAACAATCGTGGTGCGCATTGTGACGTCCTGCCGTGATATGCAGTGGCACTTTCAGTCATTTCTCATCGCCCGCCCCGCGCCTGCACAACGAGCGCACTGAGCCGCAGGTTGAGAGCCGCAATATCCACATGACCGATGCGCGATCCGGCAAAGCACTTGCGGCCGCAGCCGCGCGCCGTCTCGCCGAATGTCGCGACCGGAACGCTTCCCGTCACCGGAAAGCCGCGCGCGATCAATTTGGCGCGCACGGCAAGACAATAATCGACCGACCGATAGGAGAAACGCGTCTCGCCGTGGCCGGCGCGGTATTTCATCACGGCGGTGCAAAGGTCTCCGCCGGCGCGGCGCCAGGCCTGCGCCAGATAGGTCGCGCCGTAGTGGATGTTGGTCGCCGGTACCGCCAAGTCAGCAAGCGAACCCGCAAAGCCGAGCATGCTGGCGGTCGTGGGCAAGATTTGCATCAACCCGACCTCGCCCGCAGCGCCAGCCGCGGCGGGATTGTAGCCGCTCTCGACCGCCATCACGGCTTCGGCGATCGCGGGCGCGAGCCCCAAGGACGTGGCTTCCTTCTCGACGATCGCGCGGTAGCTCTCGCGCGGCGACAGCGGCTCGGCGCAAGCCGGCCGCGGCATCAGCGCAATCAGGGCGGCCAAGACGATGCCACAGCGGGGAGATCTACGCATGGTGCCTACGGCTTTTGCGCCGGCTCGGCGCTCGCGCGCAGCGAAAGACGTAAGTGCAGCGGCTGCAGCATGTCCGGTGGCGGCACGCCGACCTCGCCATTGATCAGCAGCGCGCGCAGCGCGACGGCGACGTCATTGTCGACGCCGTCAAACTCGACGCGCTCTACTTTGCCGTCGGCGAGAATCCAGGTGCGCAGACGAAAGGAAAGCGGCGCCGCGCTGGTCTCGCCCCGCCGCGCCACATAATCCTGGAAATGGCGCGCCTTCTCGTCGTCGGCCGCGATGCGTTGCTCGAAGCGCGCCTGCAGCTGCTTGGCGAAGTCCTGCCAAGCGGCCGGGACCTCACGCACCGAGCGGTAATTGCCGTTCTGCGCCACGACGGACGAGGCATCCGACGCGAGCCCGGCGGTGAGCAATCCGGCCACCGCGCCGAGGAATCGAGAGTGGCGCTTCCACCACGGGGCGCGGCGCCGGTTCTTGCTGCCTGTGTTCATCGGCGCTCGATCTTATGGATCGTGTTACTGGATCGTCACGGGAGCGCTCGCCGCGCTGGCGCCGTCGCGTTCGGCCTCCGGAGCCACCGGGACGGCCGATGCGGCAGCCGGCCCGTTTGCCGGGGCGAGCTTCTGCAACTCATCGCGCAGATAGGCGATCAGCTCCTGCACCAGCCGGTCCCAGATTTCGATGTGCGCGCGCAGATGGCTTGGCGTCACGCCGCCGGCGACCGAGATGTCCAAGCAGAACACCAGGAACGGCTGGCTGAGTTGCAGGCGCGCGAAGCGGCGCGTCACATTCCAGCGATTGACGAGATCGAGCGGAAGCTCGCCCTGAACCTGAAGGATGGCCGTGAAGGCGGCATCGACGAATGCCTCCGAGCCGGCGAGCCGGTTTCCCGGACGGATGTCAAAGGCCAATCCGCCGGTCGCCGAGCGCAGATAGGGACTGTTCGCGACCGGATCGGTCACCTGCTCGACGCGGTAGCCGGCCTGCTGAAGGGTCTCGCGCAAGCTGTCGAGGGTGAGTGTCGTGATCACGGTATCGGGCATGAAAATCTCCGGCCTATGCATTATTTCTTGTCGAACAGGTTCGACAGTGCGAGCTCGTTGAGGATCGGCGGGTGCTGCTTGAGCAACTCCCCGACATAAGCGCGCCGCAGCAGCGTGGCGCGCTCGCTGCGCATCTGCTGGACCAGTTGCTCGCGCACCTCGGGGAGCGTGCGCGTATAGGATGCCTTGGTGTCGATCAGCTTGAGAATGTGCCAGCCATCCTCGAGCCGGACCGGCTCGGAGATGGCGTTCTTGGCAAGGCCCATCACTTGCGTGCGGATCTCGGGGCGGATCTGGTTCTCGGCGACCCAGCCAAGATCGCCGCTGTCTTTCCCGTCGTTCTCGGTCTTGGCGATGGCGGCGAAATCCGCGCCCGGCGCCTTCAATTTGCGCTGCACCTCATCGAGGCCCTGCTTCGCCTTGTCCTGCGCGGCCTTCTCGGCATCGCTCGGCACCGCGATGAAGATCTGCGCGAGCTGGAACTGGCGCGGCATCAGCAGCGCGGCGCGGTTGGCGTCGTAGACTTTCTGCAGCTCATCCTCGCTCGGGAAGCTCTCCGGCGGCAGCGAGACCGTCTGCAGATAGAGCTCGATCAGCGCGCTCTGCCTGACCCGTTCGAGCTGCGCCACGATCTCCGGCTGCTGCTCCCATTTCTTGGCGGCGATTTCCTGCTGCACCAGCCGATTGGCGAGCAGCAGACGCACGGCCTGGCTCAGCAGCGCCGGGTCCTTGGTCAGCGCGGCCTGCTCGCGCGGCCCGAGCGCGCCGACATAGGCGCGCACATCCGCCGACGAGATATCGGCATTGCCGACACGGGCCACCACGTCATCGCCGCCCGCCGACGCCTTGGAGGTGGTCATGGCGGGCGCGGACTGCGCGGCCGGCGGCTGCGCGGCGGCCGGTTGCGGTGTCGGCCTCGGCCGAACGACGGGCGGCTGGGCCACGCGCGCCGGTGGGGCTGGCGGCGGCGTCTGGGCGAACGATCCGACCGGCACGAACAATACAGACGTCACGAGAGCGGCGGCGAGAAGCCGTGGCGCCAAGACGGAGGTCAGATCATTCATGGTGTCACCTTCTGATCGAGGATCTTGTCGCTATAGTCCTGCAGCAAGTTCTGGATTTCGAC
>JBBWZU010000679.1:0-7981 GCA_039649225.1 Hyphomicrobiales bacterium
TACCTCGCAATGGCGACGCTCGCGATCGGCCTCATTGCCTATGAGGTCGCCGTGCAGTGGCAGTCGGTCACCAACGGCTATACGGGAATTTCGGGAATTCCGCCGCTGGGAATCGGCCGCTTCACCATCACGTCGGATCGCGCGCTGCTGGTCTGGCTGGTCGCGTTCGCCACGCTCGGCGTCCTCGCGGCCGCCGCCATCCGCCGCTCGCGGCTCGGCCGCGCGTTCGTCGCGATCGCCGGCAGCGAGGATGCGGCGCGTGCCCTCGGCATCGAGGTCGAGCGCTACAAGCTGATCGCGTTCCTGATCTCCGCGTTTTACGCGGCGCTCGCGGGCTCGCTGTTCGTGCACGCGGTCGGCTTCGTCAGCCCGGAAGTCTACGGCCTGCACATGGTCGTGCTCGCGTTCACGATGCTTTACGTCGGCGGGATCGGGACCGTCGCGGGAGCGGTGCTGGGCGCGCTCGTCATCGCGCTGCTGCCCGAGACGGTGCGGCGCTTCAGCGAATACCAGGATCTCGCTTACGGCGCGCTGCTGATTCTCATTCTGATCCATGCGCCGGGCGGAATCGGATCTCTGTCGCGCCTGTGGTCGCGCAAGCCGGCCAAGGGGGACGCATGAATCTCCTGCGCCTCGAAACGGTCACGCAACGTTTTGGCGGCCTCGTCGCGCTCGACTCAGTCACGCTCGATGTCGCGGCCGGCGGCGTCACGGCGATCATCGGCCCGAACGGCGCCGGCAAGACGACGCTCTTCAATGTCATCTCGGGCTTCCGCGCCCCGAGCGAAGGCCGCGTGATCTTCGACGGCCAGTCGATCAACGGCCTTCGCCCCGAAGCGGTCGCGAAACGCGGGATCGTGCGCACCTTCCAGCTCGTGCAGCTCTTCGACACCTTGACCGTGCTGGAGAACGTAAAGGTCGGGCGGCATCTGCACACCACCGGCGGGCTCTTGAGCGCGCTGATGCCGATGCGCTCGCGCGTGATCGAGACGCAGGTCCACGACGCCGCATGCGCGCTACTGAAACAAGTCGGGCTCAAGGCGCATGCCGACACGCTCGCAAGCGCGCTGCCCTACGGCCAGAAGCGGCTGCTCGAAATCGGCCGCGCTCTTGCCGCCGAGCCAAAACTGTTGCTGCTCGATGAGCCCGCCGCTGGCCTCAATCGCGGCGAGACCACGGCACTGGCCGAGCTCATCCGCGCGATCGCGGCCCAAGGCGTGACCGTATTGCTGATCGAGCACGACATGAGCTTCGTGATGAATGTCGCAAATCGGGTCGCGGTGCTCGATTTTGGCAGACTGATCGCGCAGGGTACTCCGGCCGAAGTGCAGAAGAACAAGGACGTGATCGCCGCCTATCTCGGCACCATGGAAGCCGCCCATGTTTGAACTGGTGGCTCAATCCATCGCGAGCGGCATCGCCATCGGGTGCGTCTACGGCCTGATCGGCATCGGCTTTTGCGTCATCTATAACGCAAGCGGCATCGTGAACTTCGCGCAGGGCGCCTTCGTGATGCTCGGCGGCATGATCACATACGTGGCCATGACGCGATACAATCTGCCCCTCCCCCTTGCGGCGGTTATCTCCATCGCGATCGTCTCGGTCCTTGGCGTGGTGCTGGAGCGCCTCGTGGTGCGGCCTCTCTGGAACCGCCAATCCACCATGTTCGTCCTGATCCTGGCGACCCTTGCGGCGCAGATCGTGATCGAGCGCCTCACGCTACTCGCATTTGGCGATCAGCCGCGTACGCTGCCGATGTTCACCAACCTGCCGCCGTTGCGTATCGCCGGTGTCGTGCTGAGCTATCAGTTCTTCTGGATTGTCGGCTGCTCGATCCTGGTGATCGCAGGGCTCGCCTGGTTTTTTGCCGCCACGAAGACCGGCAAGGCGATGCGCGCCTGCTCGATCAATGCAGAGGCCGCCGCGCTGCAGGGAATCCCCGTCGCGCGCATGCTCGCGCTGTCGTTTGCGCTCAGCGCTGCGCTCGGCGCTCTCGCCGGCGTGCTGGTCACTCCGACTCAATACACGGCGTTCAATGTCGGTGTGCCGTTCGCGATCAGCGGGTTCATTGCGGCGATCGTCGGGGGCTTCGGGCGTCCACTCGGCGCGCTGATCGGCGGCATCCTGCTCGGCGTCGGGCAATCGATCGCTGTCGTCCTGCTCGGCGCAGCATTCAAGAATGTCGCCGCGCTGTCGATTCTCCTTATCTTTCTGTTTATCCGTCCCACCGGCGTCCTCGGCGCCGCCAAATAAAAAGGAGCTGAAAATGGACATCCACAAGATCGACTGGAGCGGCATTCCGTGGAAGGAAATCCGCAAGGGCGTCGAGCAGAAGGCATTCTCCGGTTCTGCCGCGACCGTCGCTCTGCATCGGCTGATGCCCGGCCACGAGCCGCGCCCGCATAGTCATCCGCATGAGCAGATCGCCTACATCATCGAAGGCCGGCTCATGTTCTATATCGGCGACGAGAAGCTTGAAGTTGGCCCCGGCGGTCTCGTCGTCATTCCCAGTGGCGTGACACATTGGGGCGAAGTGATCGGCGACGAGCCCGTCCTGAATCTCGACGTGTTCACGCCGAAGCGCCCGGAATACGCGCCGTGAACTGTTCCTTGTTTAGATACAATCGCAACCACGAGGCTTCGCCGCCTGCCCGGTCAATACCAGCGCGTTCTCTTGGCTTGGCCCGGGGCTGGGGCCTGAGCGGTCGCACGTTGTGGCGCTGGCGGTCCGAAGTGAGATAGAGTGCCGCGCCGGCGACCTCGTCGGGCCGCGCATGGCGCTTGATGGGAATCGTCTGGTTGAGCTGGTCGGTGACGTTCACGCCGGACAGCTTGCCCATCCGGTCTTCGATGCCGGTCTGGAAGGCCTTGTCGATCGCGCCGGGATTGAGCGCATTCACCCTGATGCCACGCGCGGCCGCAAACCGCGCCGCGGCGCGCATCACGCCGACCTGGGCGTGCTTGGCCGCCGCGTAACCGAGGTTGATTCCAGTGCCACCGCGCACGCCGACGACGCTCGACGTAATGATGATGCTTCCGCCGTCATTCATCTGCGACAGGCCGTACTTGCAGACCAGAAACACGCCTCTGGCGTGAATCGACATCGTGCGATCAAAGGCGTCCTCGGGATATTCGGTCACCGGCGCGATGTGACTGGGGTCGCCGGCATTGCTCAAGATCACGTCGATCCTGCCCCAGCATGCAACGGTCGCCTCAAGAAAACTCTCGACCTGCGCGGCATCGCGCACGTCAGCTGCCGCCGTGATCACGTGAGGTGAGTTCAGGCCGGAAGCCGCCCCGCCAAAATCCACCACGCGCGGTCGACGAGCATCAGCCTTGCGCCTTCGGCGAGGAAACGCCGCGCCGTCGCGAACTCGACGCTGCCGGCGGCGCCGGTGATGACGCAGATCTTGTTGTCGGGAAGGCCCATATTCTGGTTCCGCATGTATGCGTCGTGTCGTGTACAGCTGGCGCTTAGAAGAATTCCCAGAAATTCGACTCCCGCGCCTTGGCCGGCGGGCCGTCGAACACGACTTCGCCATTGTTCATGATCAGCACGTGGTCGGCGATCTTCATGGCGGAAGCGACCTTGTGCTCGACCAGGATGGCGCTGATCGCATGCTTCTTGCAGATCGCGTGGATCTGACAGAACAGATGCTCCACCAGATCGGGCTGCAGCCCGACCGAAGGCTCTTCCAGCAGAATGCAGCGTGGCGAGCCGAGGATCGCGAGGCCGAACGCCAGCATCTGCTGCTGCCCGCCGCTCATTTGGCCGGCGAGGCTGGCGCGGCGCCCGGCGAGGACCGGCAGCAGGCGCAGCACGTCCGCGATGTTGATTTTGGAGTCCGCCTGCGCGCAGTTCATCTGCGCGACGACGTTGAGGTTCTCCTCGACCGTGAGGTCGGTGAACACGCCGCGCCCTTCCGGGAGCAACCGCAACCCGCGATCGAGCCGACCTGCGACGGGGAGCGCGTCGATCCGCTCGCCGTCGAGCCAGACCTCGCCGGCGACCGGCTTGAGCAGGCCGAGGATCGTCTTGAGGGTCGTGGACTTGCCGGCGCCATTGTGGCCGAGGAAGGTCATGATCTCGCCCGGCTCCAGCGCGAACGAGACGTCGGAGATGACGATCTTGTTGCGGTACCCGGAGGTGAGATTGCGCACCTGCAGCGACATCGGCCTATCTCTGCCTCACAGCGCGCCGCCGAAATAGATCTCGGCGAGCTTGGGATCGGTGACGATCTTCTCGGGTGCCCCTTGAGTGATGAGCCGGCCCTGATGCAGGAACAGGATCTCGTCGGCGATCCGTTGCACGATCTTGGTGTTGTGTTCGACCACCAGCAGCGTGCGGCCCTGGTCGCGCAGTTTGTGAACCATCTCGACCATGCCGGAGAGCGTGCTCTGGCTCAGGCCCGAGGTCGGTTCATCGAGCAGCAGCAGGTCGGCGCCGGTCGCAAGCGCACGCGCAATACAAAGAAGCTTTTGCTGCCCGAAGCTCAGGGTGGCCGGCGTGTCATTGGCCTTATGGGCCAGTCCGACATCGTCGAGCAACGCCAGCGCGCGCTCCTTCATGCGCTTCATCGCGGCGTGCGTGTGGAATGGGCGCGTCAGCGCCGCGATCGGGCCGATCGCATCGTCGCCCTTGAGATAGACGACGACATTGTCGAGCGCCGTCATCTCGCCGAACAGCCGGAGGTTCTGGAACGTGCGCGCGATGCCGCAGCGGATCCGCGCGCGCGGCGTGAGATGATCCAGAACCGTGCCGTTGAAGCTGATGGTCCCCTCGTCCGGCCGCAGGAAACCGGTGATCACGTTGAAGATCGTGGTCTTGCCGGCGCCGTTGGGTCCGACCAGGCAGCTGATCTTGCCGCGTTCGATCGTGAACGAGCATTGGTCGAGCGCCCGCAGGCCGCCGAAACGCTTGGAAACTCCGCTGACCTCGAGATAGCCCGGCACGGCTACAGCCTCCTGCCCGCGATGCCTTGCGGGCGGAACAGCATGAAGGCGACCAGCAGCACGCCGTAGAGCAATTGCCGCAGCGGCCCCGCGATGGTCGAGGGGACGTCCACATAGGCGAGCGCCTGTGGCAGCGCCATCAGCAGGAATGGCCCAACGATCGAGCCCGCGAGCGTGCGCGCGCCGCCGACCACCAACATGGTGAGGATCAGCACTGACACGTGGATGTCGAAGGAGGTCGGGTCGATATAGGCGATGAAGGTCGCAAATAGCACGCCGCCCAGTCCCGCATAGACGCCCGAGATCGCCGAGACCGACAGCTTGGCGCGCAGCACGTCCTTGCCGGCGGCGAGGACCGCGCTCTCGTCCTGACGGATGGCGTCGATGGTGCGCCCGAACGGCGAGTGCATCAGCAGCCAGAAGCTGACCGACGCTAGGATCAGCACAACGGTGGAGAAGACCAGGAACTCGGCCGGCTCGACGATCTCGTGGCCGAACAGCACAGGACCCGGGATGCCGGTGATTCCGGCGGCGCCGGCGGTCAACTCCGACCAGTTGATGAAAACCGACGTCGCCACGATCTGGCTGCCGAACGACGTGATGACGAAATAGTCGCCCCATAGGCGGAGCGAGGGCAGCGACCATAGCACGTTCAGGCCGCCGCAGATCGCCATCGCGGCCAGCACGGCGAACGGAAATGGAACGGTGTTGCTGACCGTCAGCAGCGCCACCGTGTAGGCGCCGACGCCGAAGATCGCGGCCTGCGAGACCGAGAATATCCCGATCACGCCGACCAGCAAATTCGTCGACAACGCGGCCAGCGCGTAGATCTGCGACAGGATCAGCCAGCTCAGCAGGAAACTCACGGCGTTCGCTCTCGTGTGGCGGGCTATCTATGCCGCAGCAGGCCTTCCGGCCGGACCAGAATGAAAACGATGAAGAGCCCGAAGGTCGCGGCGATCGCCCATTTGCCGGGGATCACCAGCAGCGACATGTTCTGCAGCACCGACAGCACCATCGAGACGACGAAGGCGCCGGTCAGGCTGCCGATGCCGCCCGCGATGGTGGCGATCACGGCGGTGAGAAACACCAGGATGCCATTATAGGGCTGCAGCGCCTGGTCGACGCTGAGCAATGTGCCCGGCACCGCGACCAGCGCGGAAGCGATCAGCATCACATAGGCATAGACGAGGCGCGGACGCAGCCGGGTGATCTCGGCCAGGAATGGGTTCGACGCGACCGCGCGAATGCGCTTGCCGAGCAGCGTCAGGCGGGAAAACGCCAGCATGCCGGCGAAGGAGACAAGGCCGGTGCCGAGGATCGCGAGCTGCGCATAACTCAGGTTCGCGCCGCCGATCCTGACGACCTCGAGCCGCCAAGGATAACGAATTGCTCGGCGCAATTCTTGAAGCGCAGCGCGTCGGGGTTGCCGTTCTAACTTATATAGTGGTTAGCCACCAAGCTGACGGGTCTTTGGATCCACCGTTGTTTTTATGGGCAAGCCGTCGATTGGGATGACCGTAATCTCGTAGGTGGCTATTCCGTTCGCCTGTTCCAATTCAGCGCTCATCGCGCGGCCATTGAGGCCTTTCTCGGCGGTATCAACTGCCTGTGCGAGCGTCACGGTGGCTTGCCGAAGCGATGCCACCTCCGGTCTGTCCTCATCGTCGAGCTGATCCTCCGCAACGATTGTGCCGTACCCAACGAGCTGGCCGGATTGGGCGTCAATCGCGGCTACCCACACCTCGTTGTTCTGAAACGTCTTCACCTGATAGACCGGCTTGCCGCCCGAAAAGTCAAAGCTCGCTTCCACCAGTTGCCCGGCTCCGTGGTTCTTCGCCGCAGCAATCGCCTCTGAAAGCGTAACCTTCGATTGCCGGAAGAGTTCGATTTCCTCCCGGTTCAACCCTCCGGCCGCAGGCTCCTGTTGTGCCGTATGAATAGATTCGCTGGCGCACGTTGAGACACCCGGCGCCGCGGACAGCAGCAAAACCGACAATACCGAAGGCAACATTGCGCTCCTCATCACGCGCCGCATCTGACATTTCCTCGTGTTTGCGCTTCCGCCGACCGGACCAGTATTGGGTCGCGATAGCTTCATTTCATCACAGCATCGATGCGCGAAACATCAGGCATCAGAATGGCGGCGATCGGGAGTGTCAGTGCAAGACACTTCCGGGCATCGACTCAGGGATATTGCCGCGAGGATGACAAGGACCGCTGCAGCCAAATCCGCGACCGTCGCTGGCGCAGCGGAGCGTCCGTCGCTCTCGAGGCTTTCATGGTGTTCACGTCGCCTGCCAATTGTCGGAACATAGCTGCCACGCGAGAGGCCAAACACAATCGAGTCCGCTGCCCCGGGGCCGGCGTAATAGCGTTCAAGGGTCCGTCGTAGCCGTGTGGCCTCCACACGTACGATGGGATCAATCTGCGGATCAAAGTTTTCGGCGCGCCCGAGCGCTTCCACACCGATTGTATAGCCTTTGACGCGGCCTCTGTTGCCCTGGAGCGACGCTTCAACAATAAAACTGAGAAAACTTGCCATTTGCGGTGAGTTGCGAAACATCTCGCTCGCAATGATTTTATCGAGCGCACGACGCACATCGGCGGCCGAGAGTTGCTCGTCTTCAATTGTTCTCTTCACCATGCGGTGATCTTGCTTTGGAGGTCGCGTCACGGCTTCTACCCTCCGCTTGGGGCCGGAATTGCGCATCGGCCGATCACGAGTGCCCCAATTCAAAAGTTCGCAAAAACTGTGCAGCACACTCTGATGCGAATTTCGGAATCAAAGGGACACTCGTGTGGCGGGGCTGGCATTGTGAGTTTACTTGCCCCCGCCGCCAGCATAAGGCGAGGAGGCGTGGTCGCTGCGGTCGACATTGAATTCATAATCACCCTCGTAGTAGCCCTGGCCGCCGGTGAGCGTATCGAGGCGCTCCTGCCGCAAATTCGCGGGCGCGGAGTGGAACGTTGCATGCAGCGCCATTGCCACCGGGTTGGCATACGCCGGAGCCGCAGAAGCGGTTCC
>JBBWZU010000687.1:0-5596 GCA_039649225.1 Hyphomicrobiales bacterium
CTATTGGGTCGCGCGTTCGCGGATCACCGATCCGGTCGAATACAAAAAATATACCGACCTGGTGCCGGGGATCATCGCCAAGTTCGGCGGCAAGGTGCTGGCGCGCGGCGGCCGCTTCCAGATCATGGAAGGGCCGGATAAGTTTCACCGCTTTGTCGTCATCGAGTTTCCGACCTTCGAGCAGGGCGTGGCCTGCTTCACGTCGGAGGAATACGATAGTGCCGCGGCATTCCGGCGCAGCGGGGCGGGCGAGGTCGAAACCATCATGGTCGATGGCGGTGAGGCAACACCACACTAATACGCCGCTGCCCATTGCGCATCGCGAAATCGTGGGCGGGAAATGTCCGCGGCCGGGCGGAGTTTCGGCGACATAGTGTCCGAAATCTCCGCTTGGCGGCTGCCCTGCGATCAGGCAACAATGCGGCAAAATATAATCCTAAGACCGGAGGAAAGCTCGATGCTTCACGACTTTAAAGTTCGGATTCTGGCCGGCATGGCCGCGGGCCTGCTGGCGACGGCGGCCTATCTTGCCCCGGCGTGCGCCCAGAGCGGCGAGCCGATCAAGATCGGCCTCTCGATGTCGCTGACCGGACCGCTCGCCGCCAACGGCAAGCAGGCGCTGCTCGGCGCCAAGATCTGGGAAGAGGAAACCAACGGCAAAGGCGGGCTGCTCGGCCGCCCGGTGAAGCTCGTCTTCTACGACGACCAGAGCAATCCCTCGCAGGTGCCGGGCATCTATACCAAGCTGCTCGATGTCGACAAAGTCGACCTCGTGGTCTCGAGCTACGCCACCAACATGATCGCGCCCGCGATGCCGATCGTGATGCAGAAGAACAAGACCTTCATCAGCCTGTTCGGGCTCGATGTGAACGCCGAGTTCAAATATCCGAAATACTTCTCGGTGCTGCCGACCGGCCAGGAGACGAAAGAGTCCTTCACCGAAGGCTTCTACGAGGTCGCGCTGAAGCAGGATCCGAAGCCGACGACGGTGGCGCTCGCCGCCGAGGACGCCGAGTTCTCGCGCAATGCCTGCGAAGGCGCGCGCAACAACGCCAAGAAGCTCAAGCTCAAGATCGTCTACGATCGGTCCTATCCGCCGAGCACGACCGACTACTCGCCGATCGTGCGCGCCGTGCAGGCGGCAAATCCGGACATCTTCGTGATCTGCTCCTATCCGCTGTCGTCGGTCGGCATGGCGCAGACCATCAACGAGCTGAACTACAAGCCCAAGATCGTCGGCGGCGCGATGGTCGGCCTACAGGCGACCGTGTTCAAGCAGCGGCTCGGCTCCAAGCTCAACGGCATCGTGAACTACGAGACCTGGGTGCCGACCGCGAAGATGCTGGCGCCGGCCGCTGAATTCTTCAAGAAGTATCAGGCCAAGGCCGCGGCCGAAGGCGTCGATCCGCTCGGCTATTATCTTGGCGGTTGGGGCTATGCCTGGATCAACATGCTGGGCGAGGCGATCGCCGCCACCAAGAGCGTCGACGACGACAAGATCGCCGACTACCTGCGCAAGACACCGATCAAGACCATCATGGGCGACTGGAGCTACGGCCCGAAAGGCGAGTGGACCAAGTCCGGCATGATGCAGGTGCAGTACCACGACGTGAAGGACGGCAACGATGTCGAGCAGTGGCGCGGCATGGCGGTCCAGACCGTGCTGACGCCGGCGGAGCTCAAGACCGGCGACGTGATTTATCCATACGAAAAGGCGAAGTGAGCGGGCAAACGCTCACCATCCTTCCAGGGAAGAAGCGCCGCGCGGAGCGACCGCGCGGCGTTTTTCTTTTTCTGGGCCGCGCTCGGTGCTGGATTTTCGCCGGGCCAGTGTTTATAATATGACCAGTTTTCTGACCATATGAGGTCAACATGGTCACGGTCAGTCTGGTGGAAGCCAAGGCGCATCTCAGCGAGCTGCTCGACAAGGTTGAAGGCGGCGAGACTGTCGTCATCACCCGCCACGGCAAGCCCGTGGCGAACATTACGGCTGCGGTCCAGCCGAAGCAGCCGATACCGTTCGAAGAGTTGGCGGCGTTCCGGGCGCGAATGCCACGTCGCCGTGGCTCGAGCGCGGTGGCAATAAGGAAGATGCGTGACGAAGAACGTTACTGATGCTCTATTTCGACACGAGCTTCCTCGTGCCGCTCGTTGTGAGAGAGGCCTCTTCCAATGACATTGAACGCTTTGTGAAAAGCCTTCCGGCTGAGGCGATCACCGTCAGTCAGTGGACGTGCGTCGAGTTTTCTTCGCTGCTCGCACGCGATGTCCGGATGAGAGTTCTGAGCGGCGCAGAGGCTCTGGAGGCTGATGCCGAGTTCGATGCTCTTGTCCAAAGGTCATTTGCGGTCGTTGTACCAACTGCGGACGATTTCAAGCAGTCCAGGCAATATTTGCGACGATATGAAACTGGGCTGCGGGCGGGCGATGCACTGCATCTCGCTATCGCGCGCAATCATGGCGCCAAGCAAATCTACACTCTCGACAAAGGCCTCTTGAAGGCCGGAGGGATGCTGGGTTTGCCGGTGTCGTCCGCTATCGGCTAAGGCGATGGGCTAAGTCACGTCGCTCGCCAGATGCCCGAGGCAATCGCCGGCCTCGACCAGCGCGAAGGTGCGCACGCAGAGCACGAGCCCGCTGCCATTGAACTTGACCTCGGTCGGCTCCTTCCACGGCATGATCGGATCGTGGACATGGCCCGCGATCTGGCCGGCCTTCACCTCGTCGCCGAGCCGAAATTTCGGCTCGAAGATTCCGTTGCAGGGCGCGAACACATAGTGCTCGGCGCCCTTCACGATGAGCCTGCGGACCTTCTGCGGGACAGGCGCGGGGCCGGATCGCGGCAGCAGGCCGAGCGCATCGAGCACGCCGGCAATGCCGGCTTTGGCCATCGCCAGCCCTTCCGGGTTGACGCTCGCGCCGCCGCCGAACTCGCCGGTGAAGAACAGCACGCCCTGGCGTCGCGCCGCCGCGCTGATGACGCGATCCTCGCCCATCATGCTCATGATCAGGACGCGCGGTGGATTGAAGGCCGCGACCAGCCGATCGATTTCGGCCTTGCTCTTGTCGTCCGTGGGCCCGCCGAACATGAACAAAGTCGGCAGATAGTCGAGCGAGCTTCCGCCCGAATGGAAGTCGATGGCGTAGTCGGCCAGCCGCATCAGCACCGTCTCGATGTAGTGCGCCAGCATCATGGTCGTCGTGCCGTTGCGGTCGCCCGGGAAGACGCGGTTCAGGTTGACCTGATCGATCGGCGAGACCCGCGTGCCGGCGCGATAGGCGGGCATGTTGAGCGCCGGAACGACGATGAGGCGGCCGTTCAGCCGATCGAGCGGCAGATCGCGCATCAGCGCCATCAGCGCCAGCGGACCTTCGTATTCGTCGCCATGATTGGCGCCGCTGAGCAGCACGGTCGGCCCTTTGCCGCGCTTGGCCACCAGCAGCGGGATCGGAATATGCCCATAGGCCGAGCGGTTGTGCGAATAGGGCAGGCGCAGCGTGCCGGTCTGCAGGCCGTTGCGCTCGAAATCGATGTCGGTGGTGATGAGAGAGTCGGGAGTGGTTTGCATGCGTCATGTTAGCGTGCGATCGACGCAGGTGAATACCGTTTGTGTCCGGTCTGCCTTGCGTGCCGCGGCGGGGTCAGATCCCGAGATAAAACTTCCGGATCAGATCGTTGTTGTTCAACTCGTCCGAGGACTTGCCCTCGAACGCGATCTTGCCGTGCACGATGACGTATCCGCGGTCCGCGATGCGGATCGCTTGCGTGAAGTTCTGCTCGGCCATCAGCACGGTGAGGTGATATTTCGTCTGCAGCGTCTTGATCGTATCGATGGTGTGGCTGACCAAAATCGGCGCGAGGCCGACTGACGGCTCATCCACCAGCAGGATGCGTGGCGCGCTCATCAGCGCGCGCGCAAGCGCCAGCATCTGTTGTTCGCCGCCGCTCATCGAGCCGGCGAGTTGATGGCGGCGCTCCTTCAGGCGGCTGAACATCTCGTAGCAGAAGTCGAGGTTGCGGTTCATCTGCGCGCGCGCCGTCGGGCGGAACGCGCCGAGCAGCAGGTTTTCCTCAACGGTGAGCTTGGGGAACAGGCGGCGCCCTTCCGGCACCAGCGCGATGCCGAGGTCGACGATCTCTTCCGTGGTGCGGCCGACGAGGTCGTGCGTCTTGCCGTCGATCTCGGCGACGATCCTGCCGGCGCTCGGGCGCACCATGCCCATGATGCACTTGATCAGCGTGCTCTTGCCGTTGCCGTTGGTGCCGAGCAGCACCACGGTTTCACCGGCGTTCACCGCCATCGAGACGTCCTCGATGACGCGGACCGCGCCGTAGGCGGCGTGAACGTTCTCGATGCGGATGCTATTGGCCAAGGTAGGCCCTCTCGACTTCTTTATCGCGCACGACCTCCTGCGGGTCGCCGTCGGCGATCTTCTTGCCCGACACCAGCACGACGAGGCGCTGCGAGAAGCTCATCACGGCGGTCATGATGTGCTCGATCAGGATGATCGTGATGCCGCGCGCATTGAGCTCCATCAGCAGCTTGAGAATGTCCTCGATTTCCGAATGCGACAGGCCCGCCATCGACTCGTCGGCGATCAACAGCTTCGGCTCTGCCGCCATCGCGCGCGCAAGCTCGAGCTTGCGCATCTCGACCTGGGTCAGATCGCGCGGCTGGCGATGCGCCTTGTGATCGAGCCCGACGAGGCCGAGATATTCGACGCACCGGTCGTGCAACTCCTTCGCGCCGACGTGCGAGCCGGAGCGCGCCTTGACGGCGTAGAGCAGCGGGATGCGCAGGTTCTCGGCCACCGACAGGCTGTGGAAGGGACGCGGCAGCTGAAACGAGCGCGCGAGCCCCAAAATGGTGCGCTGGTGCGCCGCCATGCCGTCGATCTTCCGGCCATCGAACGTCACGCTGCCGCTCTCGTTCTGCAGCGTGCCGCAGATGCAGTTGACCAGCGTCGACTTGCCCGAGCCGTTCGGCCCGATCAGCCCGAGCCGCTCGCCCGGCGCGACCGACAGATTGATGCCATCGAGCGCCACGAACCCGCCGAAGCGCTTGCCGACCTGGTCGATCCGGAGCATCGGCTCGGTCATCCCCGCTCCTTTGCCTTGAGGCGCTGCGTGATCAGCCCGACGAGGCCGTTCGGCGCGATGATCACGAAGGCGACCAGCAGCACGCCGACGATCAGCAGGTTGACGGCGGATGAGATCGTCACGGTCGCGACCTGCTGGATGGTGCCGAGCAGCACCGCGCCGATCACTGGGCCGATCCACACGCCGGTGCCGCCGATCATCGGCATGGCGATCGAGTTGACGGCGTATTCAAGGCCGAACGCGCCGGAGGGCTGCAGATAGCCGATGTAGTAGGGGAACGGCGCCCCGGCCATGCCCATCAGCGCGCCCGACAGCGTCGTTGCGATCAGCTTGAGCCGCAAGGTCGGCACGCCGGAGGCTTCGGCCGCCAGTTCATCGTCACGAATGGTCGCAAAGCCATAGCCGAGCCGCGAGTGCTCGATCGTGCGCGCCGCGACGATTGCCACCACCGCAAGCGTGAGCATCAGCCCGAACAGATATTCGATGTAGGGGATC
>JBBWZU010000689.1:0-12508 GCA_039649225.1 Hyphomicrobiales bacterium
TTGGTGAAGGGACTGAATGCGAACTCGTTGAACATGTAGCCGGCGACGCGATGGTTGTTGTTCGGATCCCACAGGCCGGCGTTATCCGGGCTCGGCGCCGTCAGTTCCTGATGGCCGGCCTGAATCCCAAGCGCGGTCGTGAGCTGCGCGAAGCGCAGGTCGAATGGCGAAAGCTGAACTTCCAGGCGACCTTCCTGCTCCTTGTTGGTGAAAGTCTGCCGCACGCCGTCGGTCGCGGTGTCGAGCGGGTCGGCGAGCCCGATTTCGTTGTGCCGGTAGTCGGTCGCGCCGAACC
Source organism: Hyphomicrobiales bacterium (assembly GCA_039649225.1). Lineage (GTDB taxonomy): Bacteria > Pseudomonadota > Alphaproteobacteria > Rhizobiales > Xanthobacteraceae > PALSA-894. Next base: position 296 of record JBBWZU010000689.1, read on the forward strand.
AGAAGCGCACGGCATCCACCCCACCCGCCATCGGACGGTACTCGCCTTTGGCGGTGATCTTGGTCTCGTGCGCGTCGATGCGCGTCTTGTGGTCGTCGCCGTCGACGCCGGGGATATGATAGAGCGTGTTATTCTGCGTGATCGCCGCGCCGATGAAACCTTCCTGGAAGAAGTACGAGGCGCCGACCGACTGCCCGTCGCTTTGCGTCGCCGAATTCGGCTGCGTTCCCGAGAACGGGCGGCCGGGCGTGAACAGGTACGGATAGCTCGGAATGCGATAGTCGTCGGTCTTGCGCCCGAACGCATCGGCGTGGACCGCGACGTTGCCGGCCGCGCCGTCAACCAGCACGCCGCCTTCGAGCCCGTTGTCGGAGGTCGTCGCGGCGCCGCGCAGCTCGAGATTGGCGCAGGTCCGGCTGCCCTGCCAGCGCGGATCGCTGCGACAGAACGGCATCGCGTCCGGAATGCGGTTGTTGGTCGCGCTGACCACGCCGCCGATCGATTGCGAGCCGTAGCGCAAGGTCGCCGGGCCACGAATCACCTCGATCTGGTTGGTCACCAGCGGATTGATCGGGACGAAATGATCCTCGCCAAGGTCCGACACGCCGCCGCCGCCGGTGCCGTTCTCCAAAATGCCGACGCGATTGACGTCGAGCCCGCGGATGATCGGCCGCGAAGAGCCGCCGGGCGCGAAGCTCGACCCCGTGATGCCGGGCTTTGAGAACAACAGGTCGCCGAGCGTGCTCGCCGGCGCGCGCCGCAATTCCGCATTCGGCACGACCGTGACGGTGGCGAACTGGTCGGTCACGATCGGCAGGACGCCGGGTTGCGAGGCTTCGGCGGCTGGCGGTGCCGCAGCCTGCTCGACAGGCGCGGCAGCGGCCGGCGTGCGCGAAGGGGCGGCAGGCGCGGGCCGGGCTGGCGCGCGGCGGATCGGGCTCGGCGCCGTAACGGTGATCGGGGAAAGTTCGGTTTGTGCGTTCGCCTGATCCCCGACGCAGAGGGCGAGGACGGAAACGCCGAGGAGCAAACCACGCGATGCGCGTGCAGACATGACACCACCTTGTTGATTTCTTTGTCGCGTGAGACGTCAGCGCAGGCCACAGCGGTCGTGCGCTTCTTTCAAGAGAATCCAGCGTCTCAAGCGATCGGTGGTGCGCGGGATTGGAATGAAGCACGGCGCGGCGCTGCGGCGACAACGCTGTCATTGATCAAAAGCTCAGATTGCGCGAAGGCGCACGGTGTCGGCAGCGGCGGCGGCGTTGCGAGCACAGCGCTCGCCAGCGCGTGCAACGTCGCGCAGATGTCGCAATGGTCGTCGTGACGGTCGGTGTCGGTATCGCCGGCGGGGACAGGCGTGTCGCCCACATGCTCAATCGCCGCGATCCTGGGCGGGTTGCCGGTCAGCTCATCCGCGTGGACGTGTCCGAACGACACGATGAGCTGCAGCGCCAGCGCAAACAGCGCGAGCCTACCACCCCACCTCGTGCGTAGCCGGAACCAGCCCACCTGAACCCACCCAGACCGAAGAGACAGAGGCGTTGTCTTTGTCCTCTCGTATTGGTATTGTAATGTTATAACGTAAGTCAAGCCGAGAACTGAGTTTCGTGATGCGCCATCCACGACCGGCAAGTGCCAACACCGAACGTGTCCTTGATGTTCTGCGCTCCGCCGTAGCGCCGATGACCGCCTACGAGGTCCTGAAATCGGTCCAGTCGGATCGGCCTTGGGCGCCGCCAACCGCGTATCGGGCATTGAATCGGCTGGTTGAAGAAGGCCGCGCTCATCGACTCGAATCCATCAACGCATATGTCGCCTGTTCGCACGGTTACCATGCGGGCGTTGCCGCCGTCATCGCGATTTGCCGCAGGTGCGGCCGCGCCGAGGAGCTGGCGGAAGACCGGCTGATCGCGCAACTGACGCACATCGCGAAAGCGCATCGTTTTCAGATCGACCGCGCCGTCATTGAACTGACGGGATGCTGCGCACCGTGCGCAGGTCGCCCCTCTTTGAGCCGGACGCCGGCCGACGACCTCGATCAAAACAATCTCGATCAAAGAGAATGCGTTGCGGCATCGCAATCAAGGCCCGCATGACCGGCTGCCCGATAGGCCGTTCGCAGCCGGCCGTTTGAATCGGCTTGGTATCCGGCGGTGCGCGTGGCCGGGATCAAGATCACAGCGGCCCCATTGAAGGGATCCTCATGGTTGGACAAACGAGCCGGCTCGATACGCAATACGCTTCACCGCGCGGCCGATGGAATCTTAGGCCGGCGCGCACGCCAGGATGGCGCTTCGACATCGCCATCCTGGCCGCGATTGCCACAGCGGCGTTTGGCGGGATCGCAAATGCACAGGCCCCGGATGCCGCGCAGAGCCCGGTATTCGGCGAGGCAGCGCTGCCGCGCGATCTTAGCCCCTGGGGCATGTTCACGTCCGCCGATATCGTGGTGAAGGCCGTGATCGTCGGTCTCGCCTTCGCGTCTATCGTGACCTGGACGGTCTGGCTCGCCAAGACGATCGAGCTTCTCGTTAGCCGGCGCCGGGTGCGCACCGCCTTGAGGTCCCTCGCCTCGGCGGTGTCCTTGTCGGATGTAGGATCGTCCGATTTGACCGAACCGGCGGAAGCGTTTCGCGACGCCGCCATCGCTGAATTGCGACTGTCGGCTGACGCGCTCGCGCACAAAGACGGCGTCAAGGAGCGCATCGCATCGCGCTTTGAGCGGATCGAGGCCGCATGCAGCCGCCGGATCAGCCGCGGCACCGGCGTGCTTGCCACCATCGGAGCGACTGCGCCGTTCGTCGGGCTGTTCGGCACCGTGTGGGGCATCATGAACAGCTTCATCGGCATCTCGAAGTCGCACACGACCAATCTGGCGATTGTGGCTCCCGGAATTGCCGAGGCGCTGCTCGCGACCGCGTTCGGATTGGCGGCGGCGATTCCCGCTGTCGTCATCTACAATGTGTTCGCACGTTCGATCGGCGGCTATCGGGCTCTGCTCGGCGATACGTCAGCCGAGCTGCTGCGCTTGGCCAGCCGCGATCTCGATCGCGGCACCGCGGCGCGTCCGCACATCTCGGCCGCCGCGGAGTGACGCCATGAGCGTGCGTCTCGATCACGGCAAGGATGAATTGAGCGAGGTCCATGAGATCAACGTCACGCCGTTCATTGACGTGATTCTGGTGCTGCTCATCATCTTCATGGTGGCGGCTCCGCTCGCCACCGTCGATATTGCGGTCGACCTGCCGGCTTCGACCGCCCAGCCGCAGCCGCGTCCTGAAAAGCCGCTCTTCCTGACGCTTCGCCCGGATCTGTCGATTTCGCTCGGCGATGCTCCGGTTGCGCGCGATCTTCTCGGTCAGACGCTTGCGCAGGCGACGAACGGCGACAAGGGAACCCGCATCTTCTTGCGCGCCGGCAAAAGCGTTCCTTACGGGGAGGTGATGGAGGTGATGAATCTCCTGCGCACCACCGGCTTCTTGAAAGTCGCATTGGTGGGCCTCGAAAAGACGCCATGATGATTGCTTCGGCGAAACAGGACGATCTCCTGTGGTGGATTGTCAGCGCCGCGGTCGTGCTTGCGATTCATATCGCCGTCGGCTTGTTGCTGGCCCGCCACCATGAGTTCCTGGTCGGCGATGATGCGCCCGCGATCGTTGCCGTTGACCTCTCCGCGTACACCAGCCCGCCGAGCGAGTCGCACGAAGACATCGCGCCGGGCCCGGAGCAGCAACAAGTTCAGCCTCCGTTGGAGCCGCAGCCGCCAAAACCGGAGGAAAAACCGGAAGAGAAAATCGAGCGCCAAGTGGAGATGCCGAACGCCGAGGTCGCGCTTCCGCCCGAGCCCGTAAAGCGCCCCGAGACGCCGGAGGAGCAACCGGCGGCGCCGGTGCCGATGACAACAGCGCCACCGCCCCCGCGCCCATCCGCCGCCCAAGTCACAGCCTGGCATCGCCAGATTGCAATCAAGATCGAGCGCCACAAGGGCTATCCGGCGGCGGCGCAGGCACGGCACGAGACCGGGGTGGTCCGGCTCGCTTTCACCATCGACCGACAAGGAAAGGTCGTGACCAGCAAGATTGCGCAAAGCTCCGGCTCGGCGGTCCTTGATCGGGAGACGATTGACACGCTGCGCCGCGCTCAACCATTCCCGCAGCCGCCAGCCAACATGCCAGGCGATACATTCGAATTCACAGTGCCGATTCGTTTCAAGGCGCGCTGAAGTGCGTCCCGGTCGCGGCTTTGCAGACCTGCGCGTGATCGCATGATGCGACTTCTGCACCGCCACACGAGCCACGATGCGAGGACGCGAGGTTCCCGGTTATTTTCCACTGACGAATGCGACATCATCGCCTATCATCCGCGATCTCACCTCGACTGTTTCGAAGGACTATGCGGCAGGAATCCATGAGCAACTCGAGGATTGCGGCGCGCGGCTTGGTTCTCGCAGCGGCGCTGTGCGCATTTGGCATCACCTTGGGCGCCACTGTCGCGCAGGCGGCCGACATCAAGGTTCTGGCCTCCGGCGCATTGAAGCTCGTACTGCCCCAATTGCTCACCGACTTTCAAAAATCATCCGGTCATGCGGCGAGCGTCGCGTATGGTCCGGCGGGCGCCATTGCCAATCGGGTTCGCCGCGGCGATGCTGCTGACGTTGCGATCGTGACCAAGTCCCAGCTCGAAGGCCTGCAACGCGAAGGCAAGATCATCGCAGGCACCGGCACCGACATTGCCGGGACCGCGCTCGGTGTCGCGATCCGCAAGGGCGCGGCCAAACCCGATATCGGCACGGCCGAAACTTTCAAACAGGCGCTGCTCTCCGCCAGCGCGATCGGCTACCGCGACCCCGCAACCGGCTCCACGTCGGGAATTTACACCGCCCGGATGCTTGACCAGCTCGGCATCGCGCAACTGCTGCGGTCGAAGATCAAGTTGGACAGTTCGGAGGGAGCGCACCCGGAAGATGTTTTCCAGTCGCTCCTGACGGGTGAGACCGAGCTGCAAATCGGTCAGATCAGCGAGATCGTGCTGGCGCCCGGCGTGGAGTTGGTCGGCCCGCTCCCGGCCGAGATCCAGGACGTCACCATGCTGGCGGCCGCCGTTACGACGAACAGCACGGCGCCGGACGCCGCGCGCGCACTCATTGCGTTTCTGTCGAGCGCCTCGACGGCTGCGATCTTGCAGGCCAGCGGCTTTCAGCCGGCCACGAGGAATTGACGCGCTGTCCGTTCGCTCCCTCGCTCGACGGACGCGCCGGACAACTTACGGTGTGTCAGCGCGCGGCCGTCGGCAGCGATGCCCGGATGCGCTGCGAAAAATCGGGCGCGCCATCGGCAGCCTCGGCGGCATCGTTGATGTGAGAGCGCCGCCGCAATTCGTCGAACGGCAGCGTCGTATCCACCCTGCCCGATCGATAGAGGTAGCTATCGACCAGACCGTTGAGGACATGCCGGATATCGAGCCGCCCCGCCCGGCCGGCAGCGTTCGCGTAGCGCACGATGTTGATCGTGCAGCTATTGCTGAGCAGGTGATAGAACTCCGGACGCGCGGCGAGTTCGTTGATCCGCGCAAGGTAGATCAGCAGCAGCCGGCGCGCATCATCGGCCGAAGTGTTGAGATGATAGAGGTAGACCGCCTCACGTCTGTAGTTGGTGCGCACCCCCACGATATCCCGCTCGTCACCCACCACGTAGATCAGCTCGAATTGCTTAAACAGCGATGCCACCGGCGCAAAGCCCTCGCCGATCTCCGGCCGCGTCTCGATCGAGATACTCAGCGGTGCTGCGTTGTCGAAGAGGAAACTCAGGAACGTGTGCCCGATCGGTCCCTCGCTGAAGTACGACACGTAGAAATCGATGCCGGTCAGGTGGGAGAGCCATAGATCGCGCTCTTCATAGCGCACCGTGAAATCGCTACGCGTCCGGTATTCGAAGTTTCGAACGCCGGTCAGGCGCACGCGGTCGCCGTCGATGATCGCACGCGGCATGACGGCGACCTCCGGCCGCCAAGGGCGATCGTGCGAGGGCGCAATCGATACCCACCAGGCAACGACGCCGAGAAACAGGATGGCCACGGAAAGGCGAATGTGCCGCCGGCCCGAGAGCCAGAGGCCCCAGATCGCGAATCCCGCAAAGGCGACGGCCAGTGCCAGCCGCATTCCATGCCACGGAGCGTTCGAATAATAGATGGCGAGCGTAGCCCATGTGACGAGCAGGAGCTGAGCCAGAAACCAGACGCCCGCGATCAGCCAGCGCAGGGATCTGAAAATCAATCCCGGATGAGAACTCATGACTTTCCGCCAAGGCCACGCGCCTCAATGGCGCCGCCGTTCCGGCTGTCGTAACTTAGCGGAATCGAACGCGGCAAGACAGGTCATGGCCACTGCGGCGGCATTCTTTGAAAATTTTACCGACCGAAATGCCCGCCTTGTGTCGCCGAATCGGAATGAAGACGTGAACGCAACGCGCCCGGCAAGCTGCCGGCGTCGCGTGCCTGATCCAGGGCAAAGTCATGCTACCGCTACTGCACAGCTTGTGTCGTGACGTCGTCGACCGGGGGCGTGCCGGCAAAGGCCCGCGCGATCAATCCGCGGATGGCTTCGCGCTCCACCGGACGCGGATTCCAATAGGGGTTCGTGGTCGCGAGGTCGGCGGCGCGGTCGATGCCGTCCTGCGGCATTCCGATGTCCCGCAGCGACCTGCGGACTCCGAGCGCGCCGGCAAGTTCGAACAGGCCGGCAACCGCATCCTTCGCACCCAATGCGCGCGCGATCTGCGCCATCGCCTCCGGCTCGGCCGAGGCGTTGTAGGCGACGGCGTGCGGCAGGATGACGGCGTGCGTTTCGGCGTGCGGCAGATTGAAGGTTCCGCCGAGCGTGTGGCAAAGCTTGTGGTGCAGCGCCATCCCCACGGCCCCGAGACAGGTTCCGCAGAGCCAGGCGCCATAAAGCGCGTCGGTGCGCGCCTCGACGTCATGGGCATCGTTTTTGATTCTCGGCAGCGCCTGCGCCAGGCTCCTGATGCCTTCCTGCGCCATCAGCGAAATGATCGGGTTGCGGTCGCGTGCATAGAGGGCCTCGACCGCATGTGCGATCGCATTCAGCCCGGACGTTGCCGAAAGCAATGGCGGCATCGTCAGCGTCAGGTCGACGTCGTAGATCACGGTTTCGGGCAGGACCTTCGGGCTCGATTGCGTCGTCTTCAGCCCGTCGCGCGTCTCGCCGAGGATCGGCGTCATTTCCGAGCCGGCGTAGCTCGTCGGCACCACGATCTGCGGCAGATCCGTCCGCAGTGCGATGGCTTTGCCTAAGCCCGTCGTCGAACCGCCGCCAACGGCAACAATTCCGTCCACCGCCAGGTCCTTGGCGTAAGCCATTGCGCGCTCGGTCACGCCGACCGGCGTATGCATCTCGGCCTCGGCGAACACGCCGGCCGCGCGTGTCCCGAGCATTGTGGCAATGCCAGAAGCCTGCTGCACCTGATGGGACGTTGCCAGGACCAGCGCGCGCGAAACACCGAGACGCGCCAGTTCGTCCGCCAGTTGGCTGAGCGTTCCTCTCCCGAATATGACCCGCATGGGAGCGGCTTGGTATGTGAAATTCTGCATCGGATCTGCTTTCGCAAAGTACCCTACGCCGCCCGAACCGCAGCCAACGGCTCCACGCTTGCCTTTACGCTCGAGCGGTTCGCCAACAAGATAATCCCACCTGCGGCCAGCGCCGCAAGCCCGATCGAGACGAACATCGGCAGGGAGCTCTGATAGGTCTGCTGCAGCGCGCCCGCCACGAACGGCCCCAGAATGGCGCCGACCCGTCCGACGCTCAGTTCCATACCGACCGCGGTTGCCCGCACGTTGGTCTCATAGGCGGCCGCAGTGAAATTGTTGAGCACAAACTGCGCACCGATAATGAAGAAGCCGGCGGCGGCGACGCAGGTGACGTTCACCACATGGTCGTTCAGGAACACGAGGGTCAGAACCGCGCATCCGCCAAGCCCCCACCACAAGCCAAGCAGGCCTCTATTATGGCCGAAGCGGTCGACCAGGTGGCCAAGGGCAATTCCGCCAATGAACGACATGACCTGCATCAGCGCGCCAAACCCGAAACTGGCCGCGAAGGTCTCGCCACGCTGGATCATGACCGTCGGAATCCAGCCCGAAAGGCCGAAAATGCAGAACAGACTCAGGAACGCGGTTGCCCAGATCGCAATTGTGGTGCGCCGGTAACGCGGCTGGAGCAATTCGAGGACCAGGTTGCCCGGCGCCGGATTGCTGTCGGCGACAATCGTCGTCGCCGCATAAATATGCGCGCGGTCCGGCCGCAGCTTGGCCAGCATATCCCGGATCTCCCCGACCCGTCCCTGGATCGCAAGGAACTTCGGCGACTCCGGCAGCATCGCATGCATAAAGGGCAGCAGCAGAAAGGAGAGCGATCCGATCCAATAGAGGCTCTGCCAGCCCAAAGCCGGCGTTGCGAAAACGCCGACTACGCCCGCCAGCGTGCCGCCAGCAGCCCAACCGAGCCCGACGCCCCATAGGGCGAACGTGTTCGCGACCCGCCGCGGTGCCAGTTCGTTGATGTAGGTGGTCGCCAGCGGCAGCAGCACGCCGAGACCCAATCCGGTCAGCAGCCGCAAGGCGCAGAACGACACGAACGAATTTGCCAGCACCGCGGTGAGCAGCGTGAAGATGCTGGTGATCCAGAGTCCGGCGAGCAGCGTGCCGCGACGGCCGAACCGGTCAGCCGCCACGCCGTGCAAGGCGGCGCCGAGCAGGAAGCCGACCAGTCCTGAGGAGATCAGCAGGCCGGCCTGCCCGGCTTTGAGACCCCACGGTCCCGCCACATAGTGGATCACATAGGCGGGATTGAAGGTGTCATAGCCGTCGAACAGGGTCAGCAATCCCATCATGGCGCCGAGACGCCAATGGAATGCGCCGGCCTTGGCCTCCGCCAGCTCCTCATGAACGTCGATCACGTGCGCCGTCATCCGATCCTCCCGATGTCTGTTCGTTTTGAAGCTGCGTGCCGGCTATTCTGCGGCTTGCGCAACCTGGCTGTATTGTGACGAGCTTTTGTCTCCGAGCCGGAACAGCTGGACCGCGTTATCCCTTCCGATCTTTTTGCGGTCCGCCTCGCTGATGGTCGCGTTGTCGAACCATTGCGCCGCATGATCGACATTCTCGAACGGCCAGTCCGCCGAGAACAGAATTCGATCCGCGCCGACCTCGAGCAAAGCATCGATCAGCGTCTGGGTGCGGAAATTCCCCGACGTCGTCAGATAGAAATGCTGATGGAAGTATTCGCAGATCTTCTTCTTGGCCTTGTAGCGCGGCGGCGTCTTGACCCAGCCGTTGCGGTGATCGATGCGCCACATGCTGTAGGGCAGCCCCTCCCCCATGTGGCCGAGAATAATGCGCAGCCCCGGATACTGGTCGAACAGTCCTGACCCCATCAGGCGCAAAGCGTGCACCGCCGTCTCCTGGCCAAAGGCCCAGGTCGGCCCGAGCAGCCATTCGTGCCCCTGATAGATCCTGCAATCCTCGGCGAGCGGATTGCGCGGATGCAGATAGAACGGCACGTCGAGCTGTTCGACCCTGGCCCAGAACGGCCAGTAGCGATCGAGATCATAATAGACGGCGGTCTTGGCGTCGCCGACCTGGCTGAACCCGTTCACCAGCGCGCCCCGGAAACCCAGCGTCTTGACGGCGCGCTCGAGCTCGGCGATCGCCAGATCCGGATCCTGCATCGGCAGCGCCGCGAAAGCCTGGAACCGGTCCGGACGTTTTGCGACCTGCTCGGCCAGATAGTCATTCGCCCGCATCGCGATGGCGTTTGCCTTGGCTGCGTCGGGTATCGCCTGCACGGCCGGAGCATTGAGCGAGAGGATCATCATCGCGACGCCCTGCTCGTCCATCTGCCGCAGCCGCTTGTCCTGGATGTCGAGCAGACGCCCTTTCAGCTCCGGCCAATAGCTCTCTGGCACGAAGCCGGCCGAATCCATCAGCGTTTCGGGAATTGCGAAGTGCTCCTCGAGCGCGATCTTGCCTTGCATCATGATCCTCCCCGTCGTTTTTCAGTATTGGGCTTTTTCAATATTGACCCTGCGGCGTCAGGCCCAAGGCGAGCTGGCCGTACATGGTCCCCACCGCGTCCCAGTTCATGCTGATGTGACGTCCGACCGCATTCGCGTCACGCCAGGCGCGCTGCACCGGATTGGCAAGATCGAGGCCCTGCCCGCCGGTCGACGCATTCAGCGCTTCGCTCGCCCGGATCGCGAGCGACACCGCAAAGGCCTGGCCGCGGCGGCTCACGATCCGGTCTTCGATCGAGACAGGCTGGTTCGCCCGCACCGAATTCGCGCGCTCGCGCAGATCGCGCAGCAGGATCGCGCGCGCCGCATCCGTGGATGCGGCAGCTTCCGCGACGCGCAACTGAATGGTCGGAAATTCGGCCATCCGGTTGTTGCTGCCCGCAACGGCGCCGCGCGTGACGCGCCTGGCGGTGGCCTCCAGATAGTCCTCGAGCGCGCCCGCCGCGGTGCCGACCGCGACCGAGGCGAGGCAGGACGGGATATTGCATAGCATCGGGATGGAAAGGCTCGGATATTCCGCATGCAGCACTGCGCCCGGCGTTTTGCCGGAGGTCGTTTCGGCAAATGTCAGGACGCGGTGTTCAGGAACGAAGACGTCTTTCAGCTGCAGCGTCTTGCTGCCCGTGCCGGCGAGGCCGACGACGTTCCAGGTGTCGTCAATCGCGTAGTCGGATGCGGGCACGAGCAGGAACGCTGGAGTGAACCGGTCGGCTTCCGTCCGCGAGGGAAGCAGCGCGGCGCACAGCGACCATTGCGCGTTGTCGCAGCCGCTGGCGAAGGACCAGCGGCCGGTCAACATATAGCCGCCGTCCGACGCAACGGCCTTGGTGGCCGGCGCATAGGATCCGCAGGCCAGCGCATCGCGGTTCGAATCCCAGACGTCGTGCTGCGCCTGTTCGGGGAAACTCGCGATCAGCCATTGATGCGCGGCGAGCAGCCCGCCGACCCAGGCGGTCGATGCACACGCCTTGGCAAGTTCGATGTTCAGGTCGACCAGGACGTCGAAGTCGTACGCGTAACCGCCAAAGGCGCGCGGTTTTACGATATCGAAGTAACCGAGCTGACGCAGTGCCAGGATATTTTCGGCCGGAACGCGTCCGCTTTTTTCCGTGGTGTAGGCTCGCGCCTTGATTGGCACGCTGACGTCGGCAATGCGGGCCTTGAGTTCGCCGACGCTCGGGCGGTTTCCGAGCGGCTGATCGGGATGCGTTTCGTCGAGATGCCTTGCGATGGCGCGCGCCGCAACATTCATGTCGGTTCCTCTCTGTCGTTCTTCCAGGCGGCCGCCAGCTAAGCGGCTTTGATTTCGGTCGGCACGGAAAAGCAGTAGGTCGCGTCCTGATAGATCAGCGGGTCGACCGGATCCTGGACGCTGACGCGCTCAGCTTCGCCGATGAAGATCGTGTGCGTGCCGTAGGGAACGGCGGCGGCCTTGCGGCAGAAGATATTGACCTGGGCGGTCTCGAGATAACTGATGCCGTCGGGCGAGACCGCCCATTCGCCGACTCCAAAGCGCGTCTCCGGCGGAAGCGCCCCACTGAACGCCGCCGACAATCCGGCCTGATCGCGCCGCAGCAGGTTCACGCAGAACCGGCGCGCCAGCAGCATGATGTCGTGCAGCAGGCTCGCCTGATTGACGCAGACCACCAGTGAGGGCGGATCCATCGACAGCGACGTGACGGCAGTCGCCGTCATGCCATGCCGGCGGGTCTGGTCGGCCGAGGTGATGACCGTGACGGCCGCCGGGAAGCGGCGCATTGCAAGCCGGAATGACGCGCGAAGGTCATCGGTTGCGGCATCCAGGGACATGCGTCTCTCCCGTTCAAAAAGGCCCCGCTTCTTTTGGCGGATGATTTCATTAACAATATTTGCAAACGCAAATGTTTGTCAAACAAAAATTCCGCACGCAATTTTCTTGTCAGGCGGAAGAGATTTGGGTAACTGTCGGTGCGCAAATGTTGCGGCTTGTCGGAGCCCAAGGCTTTGTACAGACTTTCGAATTCGTTTCCCTATCTGTTGAACCGGGTCGGCGTGCGGATGGGCGAGCTGTTCTCGCGGCGCATCGCGCCGTTCGGCGTCACGCTACCGATGTACCGGGTGATGGCGGCGCTGTGGGAAAAAGGCG
>JBBWZU010000693.1:0-6526 GCA_039649225.1 Hyphomicrobiales bacterium
GCGGCTTCCTGCCGCTGCAGGCCGAAGTGTTCGCGGACCGTTATGCGGCGGGGCGCATTTTCCGCAATCAGGCGATCCTGTCCAAGCTCGGCGTGCAGCAGGTCGCGGTGGTGCTCGGCCATTGCACGGCCGGCGGCGCCTATGTGCCGGCCCTGAGTGAATACAACGTGATTGTGCGCGGCACCGGCGCGATCTTTCTGGGCGGTCCGCCGCTGGTGAAGGCCGCAACCGGCGAGATCGTCACTGTCGAGGAACTCGGCGGCGCCGACACGCACACGCGCATTTCCGGCGTCGCGGATTATCCGGCCGCCAACGAAGAGCAGGCAATCGCGATCGCGCGCGAGATCGTCGGGCAATTCAAGCAGCCGGCAAAGCTCGATGTCGAGCGCATCGCGCCCGAGCCCCCGCACTATGATCCGCAGGAGCTTTATGGCGTCATCCCGCGCGACATCAAGACGCAGTTCGATGCGCGCGAGGTCATCGCCCGCATCGTCGATGGCAGCCGCTTCCACGAATACCAGCCGGCCTATGGGACAACGCTCATTTGCGGCTTCGCGCATATCTGGGGCTTCAAAGTCGGAATCCTGGCCAATAACGGCGTGCTGTTCAACGACTCGTCCCTGAAGGGTGCGCACTTCATGCAGCTCTGCAATCAGAGCCGCGTGCCGATGCTGTTTTTGCAGAATATCACCGGGTACATGGTCGGCCGCGATTACGAGCATCGCGGCATCACCAAGGACGGCGCCAAGATGATCATGGCGGTGGCGGGTTCCGAGGTGCCGAAGATCACCGTGATCTGCAACGGCTCATTCGGCGCCGGCAATTACGGCATGTCGGGCCGCGCCTTCGATCCGCGCTTTTTGTTCATGTGGCCGCAGAGCCAGATTTCCGTGATGGGCGCCGAGCAGGCCGCCAATGTGCTCGCCGACATCAAGGTGCGGCAACTGTCGCGCGCCGGCGAGACGCTGTCGCCCGACCAGATCAATGAGATCCGCGATCCGATCGTGGAAGAGTACCGCCGCCATCAAAGCGCCTATTATTCGACCTCGGAAATGTGGGACGATGGCATTCTCGATCCCGTCGATACCCGCAATGCGCTCGGCATGGCCATCAGCGTCGCGCTGAATGCGCCGATCGCCGAGCCGCACTACGGCGTGTTCCGGATGTGATGCAATGAGCGTGGCCGCACACCAGCGCGAGGCCGTCCTGCGATGCCGGGACATCGAGCTTGCGTTTGGCGGGTTGCGCGCGCTGAAAGGTGTCAGCTTCGAGATCGGGCAGGGCGAGATCTTCGGACTGGTTGGGCCGAACGGCTCGGGCAAGACCAGCATGGTCAACGTCATCACCGGCTTCTATCGGCCGCAGGGCGGCAGCGTCGTGGTGTTCGGCGAGGACATGACGCGGATGAAGCCGCACCGCATCGCCACGCGTGGTGTCGCCCGCACGTTCCAGAACCTCGCGCTGTTTCGCGGCATGACGGTGCTGGAAAACATCTTGCTCGGCCGGCATATCCATATGCGGGCCGGCGCGCTGCCGACGTTGTTCTACTGGATGTGGGCGCTGCGCAATGAGGTCGCGAACCGGCGCATCGTCGAGGAGCTGATCGACTTCATGCAGCTGCAGGACATCCGCGACGAGCCGGTCGAGACCATTCCGCTCGGCCTGCAGAAGCGCGTCGAGCTCGCGCGTGCGCTCGCCGCCGAACCGAAGCTGCTGATCCTGGACGAGCCGATGGCCGGCATGAACCAGGAGGAAAAGGAATACATCGCGCGCTTCATTCTCGATGCGCGCGAGGAGCGCAACACCACCGTGCTGCTGATCGAGCATCACATGGATGTGGTGACGTCGCTGTGCGACCGCGTGATGGTGCTGAGCTATGGCGAGAGCATCGCGCAGGGCAAGCCGAAGGACGCCATCGCCGATCCGCGCGTGGTCTCGGCTTATCTCGGCCAGCGCGCCGCGGCGCGTCATGTGGGGGCGGCCGCATGAACATGCCGGTGCGTCCGCGCGAACTGGTGAAATCCTGGCCGACCACGCCGGACGGCAAGCCCGCGACCCTGATGGCGGCGCTGGCGCGCAACGCCGCCGAATCAGGCGCGCAGATCGCGTTCCGCGAACGCGATCAGGGCATCTGGCAGGAGCTGAGCTGGAGCGACATGCTCGCCGACGTGCTCGCCTTCGCGGCAGCGCTCGATGCGCTCGGCTTTCGGCCCCATCAGGCCTTGACGGTGATTGGCGACAACCGCACGCGGCTCTATGTCGGGATGATCGCCGCGACCGCGTTGCGCGGATTTCCCTCGCCGGTGTTCCCCGATGTGCCGCCGGACGAATTGACTTACTACACGAAATTCGGCGAGCCCCGCATCGCGCTCGCCGAGGATCAAGAGCAGGTCGACAAGCTGCTTGAGCTGCGCGGGCGCACCGGGCGCCCGGTGACGATCATCTATGACGATCCGCGCGGCCTGTCGGGCTATCCGGCGGACGTCGTGCTCTCGTTCGACGAGATGCTGCTGCGCGGCCGCGCGCGGCTGGCCGCCGAGCCGACGCTCGCCGCCGATATCGTGTCGTGCTCCACGACCGACGATATCGCCGTGCTGCTGCATTCTTCCGGCACGACCGCCGCGCCGAAGGGCGTGCCATTACGCCACCGCAACGTGATCGCCGGCATCGCGAATGCCTCGGCCGGCGGCTATCTCGGCACGCAGGAGGAATACTACGCCTATCTGCCGTCGGCCTGGGTCGGCGACTTCGTGCTCACTGTCGGTGCCGCGATCCTGCTGCGCTTCACCGTCAATATCCCGGAGCGGCAGGAGACGGTGCTGCGCGATCTGCGCGAGGTCGCGCCGACCTGGTATCTGGCAGCCCCGCGCGCCTGGGACAATATGCTCACCCGCGTGCAGGTCGGCATGAAGGATTCCACGCGCGGCAAGCGTCGCCTGTTCGACTTCTTCGTGCCGCGCGCGATCGAGATCGAGCGCCGCCGGCTGGCCGGCAAGCAGCCGACTGCCGCCGAACGTCTGTTCCTGATGGCCGGCGAGGTCTTCGTGTTCGGGCCGATCAAGGATTTCCTTGGCATGTCGCGCATGCGGCAGGCCTATACGGGCGGTGAGCCGCTCGGCGAAGACACGTTCTTGTTTTTCCGCGCGCTCGGCGTGAACCTGAAACAGCTCTATGGCCAGACCGAGACCTGCGCACTGAGCGCCGCGCAGGATGACGGCGCCGTCAAGCTGCACACCGTCGGCAAGCCGATGCCGGGCGTGCAGATCCGCATCGCCGACAATGGCGAGATCCAGATCCAGTCCGGCGCGGTGATCGACGGCTATTTCGACGATCCGGACGCCACCGCCAAGGCGCTGATCGATGGCTGGCTGCACACTGGCGATGCCGGTTACTTCGAGCCGGACGGCGATCTCGTCGTGCTCGGCCGTGTCAGCGAAGTCGTGTACACGGCGGCCGGCGAGCGCTACATCCCGAACTACATCGAGAACCGCATCAAGTTCTCACCCTATGTACGCAACGTCGCGGTGCTCGGCGCGGGCCGCAAGGATTTGACCGCAATCGTCTGCATCGATCAGGAGGCGGTCGGGCACTGGGCCGAGGAGCGCGGCACGTCGTTCACCTCATATGCGGACCTGTCGCAGAAGCCCGAAGTGTCGGATCTCATTGCGTCCGTGCTGCGCCACGTCAATGAGTTGCTGCTGGAGCCGCTGCGCGTGCGCCGCTTCGTCAACCTGCACAAGGATTTCGACGCCGACGACGGCGAGATCACGCGCACCCGCAAGCTGCGCCGCAACATCATCGAGGAGCGTTACGCGTCGCTGATCGACGCGCTTTACTCCGGCGCGCAAACGATCATGCAGGACGCGCGGATCACCTACGAGAGCGGCGAGATCGGCACCATCAGCCGCACGCTGTCGATCCGGACCGTGGACTGACCCATGGACTATTGGCTGATCGGAGAGCTGGCATTCACCGGGGCGCTGGTCGGCCTGATGTATGCGCTCGTCGCCGTCGGCATCGTGCTGGTTTACAAGACCTCCGGCGTCGCCAATTTCGCGCAGGGCGCCATCGCGATGACCGGCGGCTACGCAACCTGGGCGATCTCGGCCGGGCTCGGCCTGCCGATGTGGGCCGCGATCCCGCTCGCGCTTGCCATGATGTTCGCGCTTGGCATGCTGATCGAGCGCGCGGTGCTGCAGCACATGATCGGCCAGCCGGTCATCATGATCATCATGGTGACGTTCGGTATCGAGATCTTTTTGCGCGGTGTCATGCCAGGGACGTTCGGCGTCGCGGTAAAACGCCTCAGTCTCGATATTCCGCAGGCGCCGATCTTTCTTGGTGAGATGCTGATCAACCGCGCCTATCTCGTCGGCGGCGCCGTCTCGGCGCTGATCATCATCGCCGCCATCGTGCTGTTCAACTCGCGCGCCGGCATCATCATGCGCGCGGTGTCGGATGATCAGGGCGCGTCCTGGTCGGTCGGCATCCGGGTCGAGCGTGCCATCGCGATGGCCTGGGGCCTCGCCGCCGGCACCGCGACCGCATCCGGCATCCTGTGGGGCTCGATCCAGGGCGTCGACTGGAGCCTCTCGCTGCTGCTGATGAAGGCGCTCGCTATCGCGATCCTCGGCGGGCTCGACAGCATTCCGGGCGTGCTGCTCGCCGGCCTGATCGTCGGTGTGTGCGAGAGCCTGGCCACCGGGATCATCGATCCGCTGGTCGGTGGCGGCACGCGCGACATCGTCGCGTCGGTCATTATTCTGGTCACGCTGCTGGTGCGGCCCTACGGCCTGTTCGGCCGCGAACAGATCGAGCGCGTGTGATGCTGTACCGCCGGGCCGGCATCCGCCACACCACATACCGGCACGAGCGCCAGCTCTGGCCGCTGCCGTTCGACCGCTACCTCGTCACCGCCATCGCGCTGTTCATGCTGGCCGCCCCGTTCGTGCTCGACCGTCTCTATGTGGTCGCCTATCTGCTGCCGTGGATCATCTGGTCGGTGGCGGCGCTTGGGCTCAATTTGCTGATGGGTGGCGCCGGGCAGATCCACCTCGGCTATGGCGCCGTGATGGCGATCGGCGCCTATTCGTGCGTGCATCTGGTGCGCGCCGGCGTGCCGTTCGAGTTGGCGCTGCTCGCCGGCGGGCTGATGAGCGCGCTGATCGGCATGATCTTCGGCATCGCGGCGCTGCGCGTAAAGGCGCTGTATCTGGCGATGTCGACGCTGGCGATGCAGTACATCGTGGATTTCGTCATCGCGCATGTGCCGGCGATCAGCGGCGGCACGCAGGCGACCATTCAGGTTCCGCCGGTGCGTTTCGTCGGGCTGCGCATCGAGGGCGACGTTGCGACCTACTACTTCGCGCTCGCGGTCTGCACGGTCGTGACGCTGTTCATGCTCAACGTGCATCGCACCGGCTTTGGCCGCGCGCTCGCGGCGGTGCGCGAGAAGGACTATGCGGCGGAAGTGATCGGCGTCGATACCTTTCGGTTCAAGCTGCTGGCGTTCTGGACCTCATCGTTCATCGGCGGCGTCACTGGCTCGGTGCTCGTCGTCTGCTATCTGCGCAGCGTCTCGCCCGACCAGTTCCATCTCGACCTATCGGTGCAGATCGTCGCGATGGTGATCGTCGGCGGGCTTGGCAGCGTGCTTGGCAGCTTCTTCGGTGCAGCATTGATCCTGTTCACGCCGATCATCCTGAACAACCTCGTCGGCGCGCTCGCGAGCGCGACCGGCATCGCACTCAGCGGCGATCTGCGCGCGCATATCCCGCTGATGCTTTATGGCGCACTGATCGTCGGCTTTCTGGTGCTGGAGCCGCTCGGTCTCGCCAAGATCTACGACAATGTCCGCAACTACTTCCTGGTCTGGCCGTTCCGCCATGCCAGACGATAGCTAACTACCAATTCCCGCAACCGGCCGCGGATCATCGAGCCGGAACGAGAAGGAGGAGAGCATGAGACTCAATCGACGCACTTTTATGGCCGGCACTGCCGCAACGACGCTGGCCGGTTTCAGCAGCCCGGTTTTCGCCGAGGATAAGATCGTGAAAATCGGCATGCCGATGGATTTCACGCGCGTCTATACGTTCGTGACCGCCGAATACGCACAGGGTCATCGCGACTACCTGACGCTGATCAACGATGCGGGTGGCGCTGGCGGCTACAAGATCCTCGCCGACATCACGGATCATGGCAATGATATTCCGCGCGCGATCGAGGCCTATGAGCGCATGAAGCGCGAAGGCGCGGTGCTGATCGATCCGCTCTCCACGCCGGTCGCCCGCGCGCTGGTGCCGCGCGCGCTGGAAGACAAGATCAACATGGTGACCACGCTGTCCGGCCGCAGCGACGCGGCCGACGGCGAAGCGTTTCCGTATGTGATGCCGCTGTCGCCGAATTACTGGACCCAGGCCGGCATCCTGATCGACTATTTCCGCCAGGTCGACAAGGACCTCAAGGGCAAGAAGATCGTCCTCGTCCACATCGATACGCCGTTCGGCAGGGAGCCGATTCCGATCTT
>JBBWZU010000694.1:0-3037 GCA_039649225.1 Hyphomicrobiales bacterium
CGCACTTGCGACCTCCCCGGCGCTTGCGGCCGAATGCGCGCGCCCCTCGACCCTGCGCTTCGAGGTGCAGGGCAAGATCGTGCGCAGCCAAGTCGGCTTCACGCAGGGTCTCGAATGGCGCGACGGCAAATTGCTCGAAAGCACCGGTGCCATCGGCGGGCATTCGGGGCTCAACGTCATCGCGCCTGACGGCACGGTGACCAGTGTCAGCGACTCCGGCACCAAGTTCTTCGGCGAAGGCCTGACGGTCCTGAACGACGAGATCTACCAGCTCACCTGGCAAGAGCACGACGTGTTCGTCTACGATCTCAACGGCCGGCTCAAGCGCACGATGAAGAACCCGCGCGAGGGCTGGGGCCTGACCAATGACGGCACCGATCTGATCCTCAGCGACGGCGGGCCGTCATTCTATCTCGTCGATCCCCTCACCTTCGATACGAAGCGCGAGGTCAAGATCAAGACCGACAAGCCTGGCGAGGTGTTCGGGTTGAATGAGCTCGAGCTGATCGACGGCAAGCTTTACGGCAACCTGTTCCAGACCAACACCATCCTGCGCATCGATCCGGCGACCGGCTGCGTCGAGGCGCGCGCCGACATGGGCTCGCTCTGGCGCTCGATGAGCGATGCCGACAAGAAGCAGGTCACCGGCAGCCACGAAAACGTGCTCAACGGCATCGCCTACAACAAGGATAGCGGGTTGTTTTATGTGACCGGCAAACGCTGGCTGTCGATCTTCGTCGGGAAGTTCGTCGCGCAGAAGTAAGCGGCCGACTCCGTCATGCCCGGACTTGTTACGGGCATCCACGTCTTTCTTACTGATCCAAAAGCAAGACGTGGATGGCCGGGTCAAAGCCCGGCCATGACGGAGTGTTATTTCGACGCGACAAAATCATCCAGCGCATCGCGCAGTTGCCCGACCACCGCATTCCATTCGCGGCTCTTGCTTTGCCGGAACAGGCGCGCCGTCGGATACCAGGGGCTGTCCTGGCGATCGAGCAGCCAGCGCCAATCGGGCGAGAACGGCAACAGCACCCAGACCGGCATGCCGAGCGCGCCGGAAAGATGCGCCACGCTGGTATCGACCGAGACCACAAGATCGAGCCGCGCGATCAGCGCCGCGGTGTCGGCGAAATTGCCCAGCGTGGATCCAAGATCGAGCACCCGGCTCTGCGCCCGCAACGTCGCGGCATCGTCCGGACGGACCTCGGTCTGCAGACTGATGAAGTGCGCCGGCAGATCGAACAGCGGCGCCAACGCGCTCAACGCAATGGAGCGATTGTGGTCGTTGCTGTGGCGCGCATTTCCCGACCAGGCGAGGCCGATGCGCGGGCGGTCATGCGCGGGGAGCCGCGCCTCCCAATCGGCCGTGTGTTCGGGAAGGCGCAGATAGGGCGTGGTGCCGGGGATCGTCTCGAGCCGCGTTTCGCAGGCCAGCGGCAGGCTCGACATCGGGCAATGCAGGTCGAAGTCCGGCGCCGTCTCGGTCTTGGAAATGCATTGCGCCACGCCGGCAAGGCCGGACATCAGCGCACGCAGCGGCTCTTCGACCTCGACGATCACGCGCGCGCCGCGCGCGGCGAGCAGCGGGACGTAGCGGCAAAAGAAGATCACGTCGCCCATGCCCTGATCGCTGTGCAGCAGGATCGTCTTGCCGTCGATCGCAGCCCCGCCGAGCCAGAGCGGCCGGGTCAGATGGCGCCGCTGCAATCCCGAGGCAGGGTTGTTCCAGCGCCATTCGCTGCGCGTCAGGCCGCGCTCGAAATCGCCGGTGAGCAGCCGCAGATAGGCTTCGTTCCAGTTGGCATCGACGTAGTCGGGGCGAAGCGCCAGCGCCTTCTCGTAGCTCGCCAACGCCTCGTCGATCCGCCGCAGTTCTTTCAGGACGTTGCCGCGATTGTAGAAGGCCTCGGCATGGTCGGGCTTGAGCGCGACCGCCTGGTCGTAGCTCGCCAGCGCCTCGTCGAAGCGCGCGAGCGCCTGCAGCGCATTGCCGCGATTGCAGAACACCGCGCCGTCCGGCATCAGCGCCAGCGCGACGTCGAAGTCGGCCACCGCCGCGTCGAAGCGCTTGAGCTCATACAGCACCACGCCGCGATTGTTGAAGGCCTGCGCATAGTCGGCCTTGAGCGCCACCGCCCGGTGATAACTCGCCAGCGCCGCCTCCAGCCGCCGCAGCGCCCGCAGCGCATTGCCGCGATTGTTGTGCGCTTCCGGATGGTCGGCTTTGAGCGCAAGCACGCGGTCATAGCCGGCGAGCGCATCCTCGAAACGTCCAAGAGCGGCGAGCAGATTGGCGCGATTGAAGTGCGCCTGCACGAAACCCGGCAGCACCGCGAGCGCGCGATCGTAGCTCGCCAGGGCTTCAACGTGACGGTTCAGCGCCGTGAGCACGTTGGCGCGGTTATGATGGGCCTCGGCGTAATCCGGCTTGAGCACGAGCGCCTGCTCGAAACGCGTCAGCGCCTCATCGAACCGGCCCTGGCTGCCGAGCGCCAGACCAAGATTGGAAAAATAGAGCGGATTGCGTCCATTGCGCCGTATCGCCTGACCGATCATCGCGATGGCGGCGTCGTGTCGTCCGACCTGGTAGGCGATGTTGCCGATGAGATGCAACGCGTCCGGGTTCTCGGGCTCAACCGCGAGCACGCGCTGATAGCACGCCTCGGCTTCGACCAAACGCCCGGCCTGATGCAGCGCAAGTCCGGTTTGCAGGCGGTCAGCCACGGCGTCCCCAACCGGAACGCCCGGCGCACGCGCGAACTTGGCGCCGACATGGCGCTGCTGGCGATTCATGGACGCAACCCGAACTGACTGAAACGCGACCGAAGTTAACTGATGCCCGGTGACCCCCAAGTCCCCGAACGCGCAGTCTACGTGGTAACCGTTAAATGATTCATGCGGCCTGACTTACCGGAAGTCGGCAGGCTATTACCGGCGCGTTTGGCTAGCGGCGCGCGACGTTCACTTAGTTCTGTCATGCCCGAACTTGTTACGGGCATCCACGCCTTAATTACTTCTAGCCGCCATAAGAAAGACG
>JBBWZU010000377.1:0-5907 GCA_039649225.1 Hyphomicrobiales bacterium
CATGCGGAACGAACAGTTTCCACCGGCGCTTTCGTTCTTGTCGCCCGAAGGGAGGCTAGTGTGCCCGGCTAAGGCGGGTCAACTCACGCTTGCGCCACCGCGGCCGACCAGGGCGAGGCCGCATCGCTGATGCCGGTGCGCATGCCGTCCGCCCGCAGCAGCAGATTGGGACAGGCGAAATTGAGCGGCAGCACGCTGTGCTCGACGATCTCGGTCGGGCCTTCGGCTTGCAGCGCCGCCAGAATATCCGGTGCGAGCCGGCGATCCGCCGTGACCTTGTCGGGATCGGAGACATCGATGCGCGGCTGATGCGCCGCCTCCTGCGGCGTCATGCCGAACTCCGCCACGAAGGCGACGAGCTGCAACACCGCCGCCATGATGCGGCGGCCGCCCGACGCGCCGGCCGCGATCCACGGCCTGTCGCCGTCGCGCATGATGACGGGAAACATATTGGTGAGCGGCCGCTTGCCCGGCCCGATCGAGTTCGGCTGGCCGGGACGCGGATCGAACCACATCACGCCGTTGTTCATGAGAATGCCGCTCGTCGGCAGCACCACGCGGCTGCCCATCGAGGAGAGCAAAGTGGTGGTCAGCGCGACCATCGTGCCGTCGGCATCGCAGGTGGTGATGTGCGTGGTGCAGCTTTCCGCCGCCTGCGGTTCGGCATCGCCGAGCGAAGTGAGCCGTTGCGCATAGGCGCTCTTGAGCGCCCGTGCGAGCGCCACGTACCACGCGGCATCGGGCATCTTGCCGGCGCGAACCCCGGCCATATGGTGCAATACGTCGGCGGCGGTCGGTGCCGCCGTGAGCTGGCCGGTGAGCTGGATCGTGCGCGATCCCCACGGCACCTGGGTGGCGGGCGAAACGCGCGGCCTGTAGCGGCGCAGATCCTCCGCCGAGAGGACGCCGCCCAGCGCTTTTACGTCCGCGACGATCTGCGCGGCGATTTCACCCTCGTAGAAATCGCGCCAGCCGGCCGCGCGCAGCCGCGCCAGCGTGTCGGGCAGATTGCCCTGCCGAAAATAACTCAAAGGCCCCTGATAGGGCGCGAGCGGCGGCAGCCCATCGCGCAGATAGATGCGCGCACTCTCAGGGTACTGGCGCAGTATTGCGGCCGAGTTGGCGATCTTGAGCGTCGTGTGCCAGTCCTGCGGCAGCCCGCGCCGGGCGAGCGCCACGGCGGGTTCGGCGATTTCCGACAGCGGCAGCTTGCCCCAGCGCGCATGCATCTCGGCATAGCCGGCGACCGCGGACGGAACGACGAACGACAGCGGTCCGTGGATGTTGGTGTCGCCCTCGACCTCCGGCCAGCCGAACAGGTCCGAGGCGACGCGCCCGGTCAGCTTGAAACGCGACGGATCGAGCGCGAGCGGCGCGGTCGGCCCGAAGTCGACCGTTTCGGCGCGCGCCTCGCCGGCGCGATGGACCACGGCGTGCCCGATGCCGCCGAGCCCGGAATTCCAGGGCTCGACCGTCGAGAGCGCCAGCGCGGTTGCGAGTGCGGCATCGATCGCATTGCCGCCGGCATCGAGCACCGCGACACCGGCCTCGGCCGCGCTCCTGGCTTGCGACACCACCATGCCGCGACGGCCGGAAGCTGCGGGCTTGGTCAGGAGCCAGTTTTGCGTGATGTGGGGAGCGGGTGTGAAGGTCATGCGGCGATGATAGGCGCTGGGCGCATGGCCGCAAGCGGTGGATCGGTCCGATCCACGATGCTAAGCCGTTGCTCCACGCCGGGCTCCCATTCCAAAAACAAGACCCAAGAAACAAGACCCAAGAAACAAGACCCGAGACAGTCCATGCAAGACACGCCGAACACGACACCTTTCGATCCCGCCGCCGCGGGTTGGGAGGCCTATGGCGATGATGGCTTCATCGGGCTCGTCGGCCCGTTCTGGACCCGCCAGGACGGCGAGACGCACCGCTACGCCTTTCTGGCCGAGCACAAGCATCACAACCGCCGCGGTGTCGTGCAGGGCGGCATGCTGATGACCTTCGCGGATCGCTCGATGGGCATGACCTGCTGGTATGCGAACGAGCAGAAGCCGCAGGCCACCGTGCATCTCGACGTGCATTTCATCCACGCCGTTCAGATCGGCGACTTCGTCGAAGCGCGCTGCAAGGTGGTGCGCCGCACGCGCTCGCTCATTTTCATGAGCGCCGACCTCGTGGTCGGCGAGCGCGTGGTCGCGACCGGCAATGGCGTGTGGAAGACGCTGGGCGCGCCATGAAGTCAGGATTGGCCATGGCGGTGGTGCAAAGCGCGCCGCAGTTTGCACGATGTCGCAATCAAACAACCGGCCCGGCAACCATTTAAAGCATCCTGGCGCGAATGAAATCCCAGGCTGAAGCGCGTTCCACTTTTTGCCCGATTTTGTCGTGTTTCAGACTTAATAATTCCAAGAATTTTCTAGCTATTTCCAGAGCCGGTTTCGGAAGATTTAGCTGGAAGGGGGCGTTCGCCAAGGGGCATGGCGATGCAAGGGGCGGCGACGGCGTTAACAGATTTATCCCGTCGGATGGCGCGGTTGATGTCGCATGACGCGTATTCGGCGTCTGGCATCGCCTGATTGTGCCTCCGGACTAAGCTCAGAGCTTCTACCTCGCTGCACGTCCCAGCACGATGCTTGTTTTTGTCCGTATGGTTTACAGAATAACCTATGCTCAATTGCGTATTACGTAGGGTTTATGTATATTCTATTTTGTGAATAAAACTTCCGGCAAAAGTAAAGTTAACGGATAACAGCCGAGCGTCAACAGGAGTGGCGTATGAGTGCCGCAAGTGAGCGAGACCGCCTCGATCCAAATCATCCTTTGTACTACGCGCCGCGCCGCGCGAGTGAGCGGCCCGAATTGAGGCCAATTCCCTCGCAGGAAACGGCAGCCGAGCGGGCGGGCCGTCCGGGTTCCTCGGCAATCTCCGTCGACGCCGAGCTTGAGAACGCGGTATCCCAGGCCCTGCGGCAGCCGCTCGACCCTGTGGTCGTTCGTAAACCCATGGTGCCCTTCGACACCCAGCCTGAGAAGGCGCTGTCCAAGATCGTGCGGCATCCACTCGACCCCGAAATCATTCATGAGCATCCGGCATTGGCGCTGCGGCGAATGGAGATGCTCGGTGCGGTTCGCCGGTTCGCTCTGCCGGTCGGCATTGCGGCCGTCGCGGCAGTGTTCATTGTGGTCATGATATCCGCCTGGCAATCGGACAGCGCCGTTTCATCCGCCTCCAGTGTCACACCGCCGACGAGGACCGACCCGCCTCAGGTCACCAAGACGGAAGCCGCGCCGAAATCAGCGCTTGCCGACTTTCAAGGCATTCTCGCGCCATCGAACGCCAACGAGCCCGCGACACGCGAGCAGTCCGAAAAATTGCTCCAGGGATTCGTTCAGTGGCGCCAGAATTCAGACCCAACCCAAGCCGCCGAGAAGTGACAATGGCTGCCATGATTTGCCACGGCCGCCGACCGGTTCGGCGTGATCTTGCTCTTGCGAAGGTATTTTGACGATGACGTTTCGTTGGATTGTGTTTGCATTCAGCGCTGTGCTCGCAGGTGCTTGCGGCACGGCGCGCGCCGACAACATGGATATCGTTCGCGATCTTGCCGGCCGCGTCGGACCGATCGTCGGTTCAGCGTCGGCCTGCCGGGACATCGCGCGCCCCCGAATTCAGATGATCGCCGACAAGTTCGCCGCGGTGATCAAGGAAGCCTCGCCCAGCGAAGCCGATCGTGACAGCCTGACGAAGCTGCTGGACCGCAGCGTCGCGGACGGCCGCGACGCCGTGGCGAAGGGACAGATCGACTGCAAAGTGGCAGAGCGCCAACTCGCTCAACTCGAGCGATCGATCTCCGGATCCAATGCCTCATCCGCCGCGGGACCTTCCCCCACCGCGGGACCGCCTCCCGCCGCAACGGCCCTGTCGGTTGCCCCCGCCGACATCGCACCGCTCAACGCCACACCATTCAACGCTGCACCAATCTCCATTGCTCCTCAGCGCGGCATCACTGACCGGGAAATCCGCTTCGGAATGGCGGCGGGATTTACCGGTCCGATAAAGGAGCTTGCCCGTCAGGTGAAGCTCGGGATCGAAACCGCGTTCAGCCGCGCCAACGATGCCGGCGGCGTGCACGGACGGATGCTGCGGCTGGTTACGGCTGACGACGGCTATGATCCGAACAAGACCCTCAATGCCATGCGACAGCTTTACGAAAAAGAGCAGGTCTTCGGCTTCATCGGAAACGTCGGCACGCCAACCACGGTCGTCGCGGTTCCGTACGCGCTGGAACGGCGGATGTTGTTCTTCGGCCCGGTCACCGGCAGCAACGTCGTGCGCGGCGATCCCCCCGATCGCTATGTGTTCAACTACCGTGCGAGCTATGCCGAAGAAACCGACGCAACAGTGCGCTATCTGATGAAGATCCGCCGGCTGCAGCCGAGGCAGATCGCGGTTTTCGCGCAGAACGATTCGTTCGGCGATTCGGGATTCGCGGGCGTCGCCAAGGCATTTCGCGCACTTGGGATCAACGACGGCGCGATCCTGCGGGTCGGCTACGAGCGCAACAGCGTGAACGTGGACGAGGCGATCAAGACGCTGCGGGCGCAGAAAGTGCCGATCAGGGCGGTCGTCATGGTGGCAGCCTATCGGGCCGCCGCCAAGTTCATCGAGAAGACCCGCGACCTCTATCCCGACATGATCTACACCAACGTGTCGTTCGTGGACGGCACCGCGCTGGCCGAAGAGCTGGCGCTTCTGGGACCGCGCTACGGCAACGGCGTGATCGTGACGCAGGTTGTGCCGGCGGTCGGCGGCAATTCGAGCACCGTCCTCGAATACAAAAACGCCGTGGCCAAATACTTCCCCGGCGAGAACCCGGGTTATGGGTCGCTGGAAGGCTATCTTTGTGCGAGCATGCTGATCCAGGCGATGACCCGTGCCGGACCGCAGCTCGACACCGAAAGGCTCATCGATACGCTGGAGAGCATGCGCAACCTGGATCTGGGCCTTGGAACGCCGCTCAGCTTTGGCCGCGCCGAACATCAGGCTTCGCACAAGATCTGGGGAACGGCGCTTGATCAAAATGGCAAGTACCAAGCCATCGAACTCCAATAATTTGGCACCTTCGGTGATGGCCAAGCAAGGAGTGTGCGTGTAAGCAGGCATCCAACCTCGGACGCCCGCGTGAACAACACAGCCCCCAAGCCGATCCTCGACGTTTTGGCCGGCCGCCGCCAGGCTGTTCCGCCGGTCTGGTTCATGCGCCAGGCCGGACGCTACTTGCCGGAATACCGCGAACTGCGCGCCAAAGCCGGCAGCTTTCTCGACCTTTGTTTTACGCCCGAATGGGCCACCGAAGTCACGCTGCAGCCGATCCGGCGCTTTGGTTTCGACGCCGCGATCCTGTTCTCGGATATCCTGGTCGTCCCGCACGCGCTTGGCCGCACCGTGACATTCGAGGTTGGCGAAGGCCCGCGCCTCGCTCCGCTCGACGACGCAGCCAAGCTCGGCACGCTCGCATCACAGGCCGACGACATAGTTTTCGCGCCGGTCTACGAAGCGGTACGGCGCGTCAAGGCCGCCCTCCCCTCCGGCGTTGCTCTGCTTGGTTTTTGCGGCGCGCCCTGGACGGTCGCAACCTACATGGTGGCCGGGCGCGGCACACCCGACCAGGCCCCGGCGCGCGTCCTTGCCTATCGCGAACCGGAGGCGTTCGCGCGCATGATCGATATTCTGGTCGATGTCTCGTCGCGCTACCTAGTCGAGCAATTGAAAGCCGGCGCCGACGCCGTGCAGATCTTCGACACCTGGGCCGGCGTGCTGCCGCCACGCGAGTTCGCGCGCTGGAGCATCGCGCCGGTGCGGCAGATCATCGAGAACGTTCGCCGCGCCATTCCGGACGCCAAGATCATCGG
>JBBWZU010000124.1:0-11935 GCA_039649225.1 Hyphomicrobiales bacterium
TTGGCTATCTTTGCCGCGCGATCATAGCCGATTTGAGGCGCCAATGCCGTGACCAGCATCAGCGAGCGCTCGGTCAAATCGCGGATGCGCGTCTCGTTCGCCCGGATGCCGACAACGCAGTTGTCGGTGAAGGAGCGTGCCGCATCGGCCAGAAGGCGGATCGACTGCAGCATCGCGTAAGCGAGCACCGGCTTGTAGACGTTGAGCTCGAAATGTCCCTGCGACCCTGCCATCGCGATCGTGGCCTGGTTGCCGAACACGCGCGTGCACACCATCGTCAGCGCTTCGCTCTGCGTCGGATTGACTTTGCCGGGCATGATCGAGGAGCCGGGCTCGTTCTCCGGCAGGATCAACTCGCCGAGGCCGGAGCGCGGGCCCGAGCCGAGGAAACGAATGTCGTTTGCGATCTTGAACAGGCCGGTTGCAACCGAGTCGAGCGCGCCATGCGCGAACACGTAGGCGTCGTTTGAGGCGAGCGCCTCGAACTTGTTCGGCGCCGAGGTGAATGGCAGCCGCGTGATCGCGGCGACGCGCTGCGCGAACAGTCTGCCGAATTGCGGCTTGGCGTTCAGCCCGGTGCCGACCGCGGTGCCGCCCTGCGCCAGCGGATAGAGCTGCTTCAGCGCGACCCGCACGCGGAACAGCCCCAGCTTCATTTGCTCCGCATAGCCGGAAAATTCCTGGCCGAGCGTCAGCGGCGTCGCGTCTTGCGTGTGCGTGCGGCCGATCTTGACGATCTTGGCGAATGCCTTGGTCTTCGTCTGCAGAGCCTCGTGCAGGTGCGCGAGCGCGGGGCTCAGGAGTTGCGTGATTTGCTCGGCGGCCGCGATGTGCATCGCGGTCGGAAATGCGTCGTTCGACGACTGGCTCATATTCACGTGATCGTTGGGATGCACCAGCGACTTCTCGCCGCGCTGGCCGCCGAGCAATTCGGTCGCGCGGTTGGCGATCACCTCGTTCAGATTCATGTTGGTCTGCGTGCCGGAGCCGGTCTGCCACACCACCAGCGGGAAGTGATCGTTCAGCTTGCCGTCGATCACCTCCTGGGCCGCCTGCGCGATGGCGCGGGCGCGTTTGCGATCGAGGAGCCCGAGCGACTGATTGACCTCGGCGGCCGCGCGCTTGACGATCGCCAGCGCCCGGATCAGCGGCAGCGGCATGCGCTCGTCGCCGATACGGAAGTTCTCCAGCGAGCGTTGCGTCTGCGCGCCCCAATATCTGTCAGCCGGCACCTCGATCGGGCCGAATGTGTCGGTTTCGGTGCGGGTCTTCGCCATGATCGGTCCTTCATTGCCGGCTAGCGAACGCTGCCGCTCGCGCCCCATATAGTAGACGATGACATGCTGAGGTTCGAGACATGACGATTGCCGTATCATCGGTCGAGCTTGAAGGAGTGGTGGATCGCCGCCGTCCGCCGGCGCCGGAACCGCTGACCGAGCCGCTCGGTCCGCTCGCGCTTTATCGTGCGCTGCGCACCAACGCGGTCAGCGCATGGCGCCGGGAAGCCTACGAGGAGCCGTATATCGCCGATCGCAACATCCTCGGCGGATACGTGCTGCTTGCCGATCCGGACCTGATCCGCCGCGTCTTGATCGACAATGCGGCCAACTACCCGAAGGACGCGCTGCAACTGGAAAAGCTCGAGCCGGCGGTCGGGCGCGGGTTGCTCACCGCGGACGGCGAATCCTGGCGCTTGCAGCGCCGCACCGTCGCGCCGCTGTTCCAGCCGCAAAGCGTCGAACGTTATCTTGCCCCCATGGCGGCATCGATCGACGCGCTGCTGGATCGCTGGGCGCGGCACGCCGAAACCGGCGCGGTGATCGATGTCGCGCGCGAGATGACCAGCCTGACCTACGACGTCATTTCGCGCACGGTGTTTTCCCACGAAATCGAGACGCCGCCCGACGTGATGGGCGAGGCGATCACCACCTACTTCGATGCGCTCGGGCGCATCGATCTGTGGGACGTCTTGCCGCTGCCGCGCTGGCTGCCGCGTCCGGCTTTCATCCGCGCAAAGCCCGCGCAGAAGATTTTTCGCGAAGAGGTCCGCCGCCTGCTGGCGCGGCGGCGCGCCCGCATCGAGAAGGGTGAGGCGCTGCCCGACGATCTCGTGACGCGGCTGATGAACGCGCGCGATCCGGAGACCGGCGCGCCGTTATCCGACGTGGTGATCCACGACAATCTCGTCACCTTCATCGGCGCCGGCCACGAGACCACCGCGAATGCGCTCACCTGGACGCTGTTCCTGCTCGGCGAGTTTTCGGGCGCCGACGCCCGCATGGCGGCCGAGCTGAAACGCGTGCCGGCCGATCGCACGCCGGGGGAGGGCGAGCTTGCCGGCATGGCAGTCACGCGCATGATCCTGGAAGAATCGATGCGGCTCTATCCGCCGGTGCCGTTCATGAGCCGCGAGGCGATCGGTCCCGACCTGTTGGGTGACGCGCAGGTGGTGCGCGGTACGCGCATCATCATCGCGCCGTGGGTGCTGCACCGGCATCGCAAGCTGTGGACCGATCCGGACCTGTTCGTGCCGGAGCGCTTTTCGCCGCAGCGGCGCGCCGCGATCGCGCGCTTTGCCTATCTGCCGTTCGGCGCGGGCGCGCGCATCTGCGTCGGCATGACCTTCGCGATGCAGGAGGCGATGCTGGCGCTTGCGATGATCGTGCGGCGTTTTCGCGTCACGCTGGCCGAGGGCACGACCGTGATGCCGTACGCCCGCATGACCTTGCGTCCGCTCGGCGGGCTGCCGATGCGGATCAGCGCGCGGGATTGAAGGCGGCGCCGTCTGCTCGCTTCGCGCTATTTCTTTCTGAACCGATCCAGCCGCACGACCTCGGCGCCGCCCGACGGCTTGTCCGGGTCGCCCTTGTCGGCATCCGCGACCAGCGCCGGCGGCTTGGCGGATTCAGCCGGACCGACCGCGGCGGGAGCTTCGGGCGCCAAAGCTGGCTTGCGCCTCGGCGCAGCGGTTTTCGCCGCCGGCTTGGCGCCGCCATCCGGCACCATCGCGAGTGCGGGCTTTTCGGCCGCAGCCGCGGTCTTCTGGGTCTCGGCGCCGGTGTCGAACTGCAGGCCGAACTGCACCGAGGGGTCGAAGAAGCCCTTAATGGCCTCCAGCGGCACGTAAAGCTTCTCGGTGATCCCATTGAACGACAAGCCGACTTCGAAGTGCGTATCGCTCACCACCAGATCCCAGAACTGGTGCTGCAGCACGATGGTCATTTCTTCGGGATACTGCTCCTGCAACCGCTTGGAGATGCGCACGCCCGGCGCGCGCGTGTCGAACGTGATGTAGAAATGGTGCTCGCCCGGCAGCACGCCGGTTTTGGAGATATCGGCCAGCACGCGGCGCACGACGGCGCGCAGCGCCTGCTGGGTCAACAGATCGTAACGGATGTGATCGACGGACATACGGTTCGGCCGGTCTTGAAGTGTCTTTGAACTGGAAGTGTCTTGGAACTCGACCCGCAGTGTAATTGCGAAGGCGCAGCCGCACAACGCAGATCATCTTGCGGCACGACGCATTACAAAACCAGGGATTGAGATTAAGTGGAGGCTTCTGTTGCCAGGTGCCTCCGAACCCCGCCTAACCGCTGCTAAGACGGCTAGGACTTGCAGACTTGGTTAGTCAAACCGCTTACGCAGCCTGAGCAACCGGAGCATAGTTGTCGTTGGCAACTATAGAATGGCCCGTTACGTCGGAACCATCTCGGGCAAAAGCACGTCTTTTACGCCCTCGTCGATCCTATTTCGCCCCCGCCGATGCGGCCCGCCCGGTTCGGGACCAGGTCGCATGGGTGGAGGCGCCGGGTACTGCCCCCGGGTCCGAAAGGTTTATTACGACGCCCGTTTATCACCATAGCCACCCTTGCGGGAGGCACCCCCAATATAGGCGCAAAGGCATTAACAAGAAAGGGGTTGGGGCCCGCCGGATCCAAGATGGGTGGCCATGCCCCCATAGCCTGTCGGGCATGGCCCTGCGCGCGGTAACTCCGTTAACGCCCCGGCAAATCCGTGCCGATAATTTCTTTGGCCTTGGAGAGTGAGGGCCAGGGATACCAGCGACGGAGGTTCTCGATGTTCGGCAAGCGCAACAGACAGCCGGCGCAACCGCCTCAAGGATCGGGCGACGACCTTGGCGGCACATCCTCGGGCGGCACATCCTCCGGCGGAGCCAAGTTCCCCTGGGGGGACGATCCGGCCTGCATCGCCTGCAATCTCGCGGCGGGAAATCTCGCCAACAATCTCGCCTCCTGGGTGGAGCGCGAGGGCCGCGTGCACGCCGAAACCTACGTCGCGGCGTCCGGCGCCATCGCGGGTTACGCCGCGCAGCAATCGCTGAGCGCGCAGGATTCCTCGGTGCCCCTTCAGGTCGTCACGTCGTCGTCGGGCGAGAAATATTTGTTCGGCGATCCTCTGAACGACATGTTCTTTGCCAGAACCGAGGCCGAAACGACGGGCCGGGTTTGGCCGCGCGCCGCAGGCACGGCGATGAGCCTCGGCGTGCCGCTATCGCGCCTTCCCGGCACGGATGACATGTTCAGTCATGTCAGCCAAAGCCTCGGAGGCCCGCTCGAGGGCAGGCCGTCGACCGGTCCGGCACATCAGCCGATCGTTCCGGTGCGCCAATTGCTCGCCCTCTGTTGGCCGAACGTCGCGCGCTTGTTCAAGGCCGACTTCGATGAGGTGCATCGTGGTTTCGGCCCCGTGCCGCCCGATTGGTGGTGCGCCGTCGCGGCCTCCGCCACGTCTCGCCCCATCACGGACGTCAAGGACGTGCTCGATCCGGTGATCGCACTGACGATCCTGATGGAGTCGGCCATCTATGCCTCCAAGCTGACCGACCTCTAGGAAATACGCCGGCCCGCGCAACGCCATGTGCGCACTGCATGGACCACGCGTTCTGACGCGCTGGCGCTGGTTGGTGCGCGGCGCTACCACTTCGTCCATGCCCCTCGACGCAGATCCATCCCGCCCGCCGCCTCCCACCATCTCCGAGCTGTTCCGCGCCTTCTTCACGATGGCGCTGCACGGGTTCGGCGGCGTGCTGCCGTGGGCGCGCCGCACCATCGTGGAAGAGAAGCGCTGGATGACCGCGGAAGAGTTCAACGAGGCCTTCGCCGTGAGCCAGTTCTTGCCCGGCGCGAACGTCGTCAACCTCGCGGTGATCTTCGGTGGACGGCTGCATGGCGCGGCCGGCGCCGCCGTCGCGCTGATCGGGCTGCTGGCGCCTCCGATGACCATCGTGCTCGTGCTCGGCGCGCTCTACGAGCGTTATGGCGGCATCGATGCGCTGCAGCGCATCCTCACCGGCGTTGCCGCTGCGGCGGCCGGCCTGATCGTCGCGATCGTCATCAAGATGGCGAAACCGATGCTGCGCGCGCTTTCGCCCGCGCCGTTCGTCGCGCTGGCGGCGTTCGCGGCGGTCGGCATCATGCGCTGGCCGCTGCCCTGGGTGCTGGTGGTGATGGCGCCGGTTTCGATTGCGCTGGCCTGGTGGGCGCGGCGATGAAGGAATTCGACACGCTGATCGTTCTTGCCGTTCAGTTCGCGATCCTGTCGCTGTTCGCGATCGGCGGCGCGATGGCGGTGGTTCCCGAGATGCACCGGCAGGCAGTCGACGTCGCGCACTGGATGACCGAGAGGCAGTTCGCCGACTTGTTCGCGATCGGGCAGGCGGCACCGGGGCCGAACATCATCATCGTGACGCTGATCGGCTTCAAGGCGGCGGGCATTCCGGGCGCGCTCACCGCGACGCTCGCGATGTGCGGGCCGACCTGCGTGCTGACTTATTACGTCAGCCGCACGTTCGACAAATATAAAGACGCGCAGTGGCGCATCGTGGTGCAGGCCGGGTTGGTTCCGGTGTCGGTCGGATTGTTCGGGGCCGGAGCGTTCGTGGTCGCGCGCGCCGCGGACGTGAGCATTGTGGCATTCGCCATCACGCTCGCGACGGCTGCCATCGCGTACTGGACGCGCTTCAATCCGCTGTGGATGTTTGCCGCCGCCGGCCTCCTTGGGTATCTTGGCTACATCTAACCGGCGCGCATCGCCACCGATTGCGTTGCGGGGCGTCATGCCCGTTGTGCGCGCTTGCCCGAAAATGCTGCAGCGCATTTCTGCCGTTGACGATACACCATTTTGTCGCTTTTGTTGGTGACGGGCGACGTGGCTGTGATAGGCAGGCGGGGACAACGCGCATGCAAATGCGCGGCTGGTCGGCGACCGGCTGAATTTGGAGGGGCGATATGTCTGAAGGATCGGGAGGCGCCGCGCAGGCGCCGCGTAGTCGTGGGCCGATACGCAGCCCGCGCGATTTTTGGGGCGGCATCGGACTGATCGTCCTTGCGGTGTTTGCGCTGTGGGCCTCGAGCGATCTGCCCGGCATGCGCGGCTTCGCGTTCGGTCCGGGCACCGCGCCGCGCATGTTCGCCTACTGCCTGCTCGGGCTCGGCGTTGCGGTGTCGCTGGTTGGATTGCTCAGCGATGGCGAGCCGCCGGAGCAGTTCGCGAACTCGGGCCCGTTCGGTGCCGCGGTCCTGCTGCTGGTGTTGATCCCGCTTTCGTACTTCTCCACCCGTATCAGCAGCATCCTTCCGGGTGTGGCGGCGGATGTCGTCTATGCGGCGGCCACGGCGATCGTCGTTGTTGGCCTTGCCTTCCCGCTGATGCGTTTCGCGCCGCGGGGCCCGTTATTTATCACGGCCGCCACGATCGTGTTCGCCGTCACGGTGCGCCCGCTCGGCCTCGTCATCTCGAGCTTCATCTCGCTGATGGTCTCGGCTTACGCCACCGACGAGATCCGCTGGATCGAGACGATTATTTGGGCCGCCGTGCTGACGCTGTTCTGTGCGCTGTTGTTCCCTTATGGGCTCAACCTGCCGCTGCAGCTCTGGCCGCGATTCTAAAGCAGGGCACAGCACAATGGACATTTTCGCAAACCTCTGGTTCGGCTTCGGCGTCGCCGTCACGCCGACCAATCTTGGCCTCTGCCTCATCGGTACGCTGGTCGGAACACTCATCGGCGTGCTGCCCGGCATCGGCCCGCTCGCCACCATTGCGATGCTGCTGCCGATCACCTTCGGGCTTCCGCCCGTCGGCGCGCTCATCATGCTCGCCGGCATCTATTACGGCGCGCAGTACGGCGGCTCCACCACTTCGATCCTGATCAATATCCCGGGTGAATCGTCCTCGGTGGTGACGGCGCTCGACGGTCACCAGATGGCGCGGCAGGGCCGCGCCGGTCCCGCGCTTGCGATCGCGGCGATCGGCTCGTTCATCGCCGGCTGCTTCTCGACCGTCCTGGTCGCCGCGCTCGGCGCGCCGCTCACCTCACTCGCGCTGTTGTTCGGGCCGGCGGAATATTTCTCGCTGATGGTGCTCGGCCTCGTGTTCGCGGTCGTGCTCGCCAAGGGCTCGGTCCTGAAAGCGATCGCCATGATCCTGATGGGCCTGCTGCTCTCCTCGGTCGGCTCCGACATCGAGACCGGCCAGTCGCGCATGGCGTTCGACATTCCGGAACTCGCCGACGGCATCGGCTTCGTGGTCGTCGCCATGGGGGTGTTCGGTTACGCGGAAATCATGCGCAATCTCGAACAGACCGAGAGCCGCGATATCGTCCAGAGCAAGATCACCGGCCTGATGCCGACGATCAAGGATCTGAAAGATTCCGCAGGGGCGATCGGGCGTGGCACCATCCTCGGCTCGATCCTCGGCATCCTGCCGGGCGGCGGCGCCGTGATCGCGTCATTTGCCGCCTATACGCTGGAAAAGAAGATCGCCAAGGATCCCTCGCGCTTCGGGCGCGGCGCGATCGAGGGCGTGGCATCGCCGGAAAGCGCCAACAACGCGGCCGCGCAGACCTCGTTCATTCCGCTGCTCACCCTCGGCATCCCGCCCAACGCCGTGATGGCGCTGATGGTCGGCGCGATGACCATCCACGGCATCGTGCCGGGACCGCAGGTGATGACCAAGCAGCCGGAGCTGTTCTGGGGCCTGATCTGCTCGATGTGGATCGGCAATCTGATGCTGGTCATCATCAACCTGCCGCTGGTCGGGTTGTGGGTGCGCCTCCTGCGCGTTCCCTACCGCATGCTGTTCCCGGCCATCCTGATCTTCTGTGCGATCGGCGTGTACTCGGTGAACAATGCGCCGGCCGATGCCATCATGGTTGCGGCGTTCGGACTGGTCGGCTACTGGCTGACCAAGCACGACTTCGAGCCGGCGCCGATGCTGCTCGGCTTCGTGCTCGGCCCCCTGATGGAAGAGAACCTGCGCCGCGCCATGCTGATCGCGCGCGGCGATCCGACCACGTTCCTGGTCAGGCCGATCTCGGGCACGCTGCTCGCGATTGCGGCGCTGCTGCTGGTCGTCGCCGTGCTGCCGATGATCCGCAGCAAGCGCGACGAGGTCTTCGTCGAAGGCGAAACGTAAGTCTTCGCGATCGCCACGCCGTTGCGTCAGACGGGCAGCGTTGCTGCCCGTCTTTTTTTATGCCGAGCCGCAAGGAGCGCGGTGAACGGCGGCTCCCGGCAAATGCTTGCCAATGTGGCCTTTGTGCTCGCCTGTAGTTTCTAGTTGTGACGCGCCTGAGACACAATTCGTCCCCGCTTTCGTCTCAAACGGGCGCCTACCATTACGTTAGGGCGACGGGCAGGAGCCACAAAGGGGAATGCGATGCGTTCGATTACGCGCCGTCATGCCTCGGGCATGATCGCAAGTTTGCTGCCGGCCGTCACGTCCTCGCATGCCGCGCCGCTCCAGCCGGCGACGCCGAATTCAGACAACACGTGGACCCTTCCGAACAGGGAAAAGGTCAATGCCGGGACGG
Organism: Hyphomicrobiales bacterium; assembly: GCA_039649225.1. Classification (GTDB taxonomy): domain Bacteria; phylum Pseudomonadota; class Alphaproteobacteria; order Rhizobiales; family Xanthobacteraceae; genus PALSA-894. The sequence goes on from JBBWZU010000124.1 coordinate 8,831, forward strand.
TGACGATCATCACCGCGCCGGCCGGTGGCGCGACGTCGATCTTCGGTTCCGACATGGCGCGCGTTCTCGACGACGACGAGAAGCAACTGCGCGTTCTTCCGATTCTCGGGAAAGGCCCGGTGCGCAATGTCGTCGATATCCTTTACCTCAAGGCGATCGACATGGGAGCGGTGACGGCGGAGGTGCCGGAGTTCTACCGCCTGCAATACGGCATCGCCGATATTGCGAGCCGGCTGCGCTACATCGCCAAGCTCTACAACAACGAAGTTCACGTCGTGGCGCGGTCAGACGTCAAATCGATCTTCGATCTGGAAGGAAAACGCGTCGTCGCGCAAACCGATGTCGGCTATTACTCGGCCAAGGTGATCTTCACGCGCCTCGGGATCAACGCGGAGTTCGACAATCGCACCGATGACGCGGCGGCCATTCAGAAGATCGCCGACGGCGCCGTGGACGCCTACATCGGCAGCACCGGCAAGGTGTTCGGGCTGTTGCGCAACGTCAAGAATGAGGATCGTTCGCTGCACCTTACGGCCATTCCGTACGACAAGCGGCTGCAGGACATGTACCTGCCGACCCGGCTCACGAGCGACGATTATCCGAACCTGCTGCCGGCCGGCGAAGGCGTCGACACGGTTGCGACCAGCGTCCTGCTTGCCAGTTTCAACTGGCCGGAAAAGACCGAGCGCTACAACCGCGTGGCGCGATTTGTCGATGCGTTCTTCTCGCGCATCGATGAATTCCACAAGCCGCCGCGACATCCCAAGTGGAAGGAATCGAGTATCAGCATCGTGGTGCCGGGCTGGACGCGCTTCAAGGCCGCGCAGGATTGGCTCGACGCCAACGCCGCCAAGCCGACCGCGCAGACGCCGAAGGAACCGGCGGCGGATTTCATCCGGTTCCTGGAGCGATCCGGCCGCCGCAACCTCACGTCGGATGAGAAGGAAAAGCTCTATCAGCAGTTTCTGGAATGGAGCAAGAAGTAGTCTCACGTGTCGCAGCGATGTCCGGCATAGGCCGATGCGAATGGCGTCTTTTAATTGTGTTTGTCGGACCTTCTTTGCGGGATGACCTAGCTGCGCCGCGCGGATGACATTGTTTTACCTTGAGGAAGGCAAAATAATCCGGAACGATCCCCGTAGCCGGAACGGGGAATTGCCATGACTTTGATGACGCGCCGCCATGCCGCCGGCATGATTGCGAGCCTGCTGCCGGCCGCTGCCGCGGCGCAGACCGCGCCGCTTGGGCAGGTCGCCGCAACGGGCGATAATGTCTGGACCATCCCCGACCGCGACAAAGTCAACGCCGGAACGGTGACGGTCATCACGGCGCCGGCGGGCGGCGCCACCTCGGTCTTCGGCTCCGATATGGCGCGCGTTCTCGACGACGACGAAAACCAGCTGCGCGTTCTCCCCATTCTCGGCAAAGGACCGGTGCGCAACGTCGTCGACATTCTTTATCTCAAGGCGGTCGACATGGGCGCGGTTGCGGCGGAAGTGCCGGAGTTCTATCGCCTGCAATACGGCATTCCGGATATCGCGAGCCGCCTGCGCTACATCGCAAAACTCTACAACAACGAAGTCCATGTCGTTGCGCGCCAGAACGTCAAATCGATCTTCGATCTGGAAGGCAAACGCATCAGCGCGCAAACCGATGTCGGATACTATTCCGCCAAGGTGATCTTTTCGCGCCTCGGCCTGAATGCCACGTTCGATTACCGCATCGACGATGCGGCGGCCATCCAGAAGATCGTCGATGGCAGCGCGGATGCCTACATCACCAGCACCGGCAAGGTGTTTTCGCTGCTGCGCAACGTCAAGAACGAGGATCGTGCGCTTCACCTCGTCAGCATTCCCTACGACAAGCGCCTGCAGGACATCTACCTGCCGACCCAGCTGAGCGGTGACGACTATCCGAACCTGCTCGCTCCCGGCCAAAGCGTCGACACCGTTGCGACCAGCGTCCTGCTTGCCAGCTTCAACTGGCCGGAAAAAACTGAGCGCTACAACCGGGTGGCCAAGTTCGTGGACGCGTTCTTTTCCCACATCGACCAATTCTATAAGCCGCCGCGTCACCCCAAATGGAAGGAATCGAGCCTCAGCATCGTCGTTCCGGGCTGGCAGCGCTTCAAGGCCGCGCAGGATTGGCTCGATGCCAACCGCGCCAAGCCGGCGGCCCAGGCGCCGACGCAGCCCGCGGCGGACTTCGCCCGGTTCCTGGAGCGGTCCGGCCACCGCAGCCTCACCGTGGACGAGAAAGAAAGGCTTTATCAGCAGTTTCTGGAGTGGAGTAAGAAGTAGGGCCTGCGGCCGACGTGGCGTTTTACACAGGCGGGCAAAAGGGTACCGCAATCGCCGGGCAGGGTAGTGAATGCTGCGCGTCGCGGCATTAGATTGGGGCCAACGACTCGCAGCCCCGGACCTGCCCATGCGCCAATATCTCGACCTGATGGAACGCATCCTGCGTGAGGGCGTGGAAAAACACGACCGCACCGGCACCGGCACGCGGTCGGTGTTCGGGCATCAGATGCGGTTCGATCTGTCCGACGGCTTCCCGTTGCTCACCACCAAGAAATTGCATCTCAAATCGATCGTGCACGAGCTGCTCTGGTTCCTGAAGGGCGAGACCAACATCAAGTACCTGAATGACAACGGCGTGCGCATCTGGGACGAATGGGCGGATGAGCGCGGCGATCTTGGTCCGGTCTATGGCTCGCAATGGCGCTCGTGGCCGGCGGCGGACGGCGCGGCGATCGATCAGATCGGCAACGTGGTGGAGATGATCAAGAAGAATCCGGACTCGCGGCGGCTGATCGTGACGGCATGGAACCCGGCCGAGGTCGACAAGATGGCGCTGCCGCCATGCCATTGCCTGTTCCAATTCTATGTCGCGGAGGGACGGCTCTCCTGCCAGCTCTATCAGCGTTCGGCGGATACCGTGCTCGGCGTGCCGTTTAATATCGCCTCCTATGCGCTGCTCACCATGATGGTTGCGCAGGTGACCGGCCTGAAGCCCGGTGACTTCGTCCATACGCTGGGCGACGCGCATCTCTACAAGAACCATCTCGAGCAGACGCATTTGCAGCTCTCGCGCGCGCCGAAAGCG
>JBBWZU010000762.1:0-28421 GCA_039649225.1 Hyphomicrobiales bacterium
GAATTGCGGCCAGTGTGCATCGCCGGTCACGCAAAGGACCGCGTGGCGCGGGCATAGAGTGCGAGAGCGGCGGCGAAGACCGTCAGGATAAGGACCGAGAGCGCCGCCGCGAGCGGCCAGTTCAACAACATCATCGCCTGGTCGAATATCTCCGTTGCCAGGAGAACGACCCGGCCACCACCCAGGAGCTTCGGCGTAATGAAGGAGCTGATCGCCAGCACGAAGCATAAAAGTGTGCCAAGCGCGATCCCGGGCATTGTGAGCGGCAGGACGATCCGAAGGAAATTCGTTCGAGGCGTGGCGCCCAGCGACCGCGCCGCCTCCTCGTAGGTCTGATCCAGCCGGCCGAAGCCCGCCTGAAGCGCCAGGATCATGTAAGGCATGAGAATCTCGACCAGGCCGATGGTCGCACCCGTCAGATTGTTGGCGAGCCGTACCGGCACCTTCACGATCCCGAGCGCCATCAACGCGCTGTTGATCATGCCTTGGTCGCCGAGCACCAGGATCCATCCATAGGTGCGGATGACCGCACTCAGCAGCAGCGGCGAAATCGCCATGATGGTCAGAAATGTCCGCCAGTGCGGCCGCGCACGATGAATGAACAGGGCGATCGGATACGACAGGATCAAGGTAATCGCCGTAACGGTCAGGCTGAAGATGATCGATCGGCCCAGGAGCTCAAGATAGAACACGTCGGCCAGAATGGCCGCATAGTTTTCGGCCGTGATGTCCGGTCGGATGCCGCCGCCGCTGACGAAGGTGTTGACAGACATTTGGACGAGATAAAGGACCGGGCTCGCGAACCCCACGGCGTTGACGATTACGATCGGCAGCAGCAACGCCATCGCGATGGCATAAGGAAAAGCCGCGTGCGGACGTGCCGCCATGCCGAGAGTCGAGACGGTCATGATCACTCCTCGAACACGAGCGTGTCCTGGAAAGCCCATTCGAGCTGGACCTCCTCGCCCGTCGCAAACGGCTGAGGACCCGTCGCGGTCGGTTTCTCGACATGGACAAGCGTGCCGCCGACATCAATCTCGTATTGGAACAGATCACCCACATAGGTGATCCGCGTGAGAGTGCCGTGGAGATTGTTGCCGCGAAAATGTTCCAGGCGCGCGCCGCCGCGAAAGGGCTGAATCTGGATGCGGTGAGGCCGCACCATGATCGTGACGGCCGTGCCGCGCGGCGGGGTTTCGCTTGCATGCAGGATGTGAGGGCCGACCGCGACCGCGCCGTGGTCGCGCACGAGCCCGTGAAGCTTGTTGGTCCGTCCCACGAACTCGGCGATGAAGGGGCGATTGGGACGCTCGTAGATATCTATCGGGGCGCCGTATTGAACGAGCGATCCCTGCTGCATCACGGCGACTCGGTCGCACATGCTGAGCGCTTCGACTTGATCGTGAGTCACGAACAGCGTCGTGAGCCCGAGAGTTCGCTGAATATCTCGGATCTCGAGCCGCATCTCCTCGCGCAGCTTGGCGTCGAGATTGGAAAGGGGCTCGTCCAGGAGAAGGATGCTCGGACGGATGACCAGTGCGCGCGCGAGCGCGACACGCTGCTGCTGACCTCCCGACAGCTCGCGCGGAAAGCGCGATCCGTAGGAGGACAGCCGCACCATGGCGAGCGCGTCCCGAACACGTTGGGCGATCTCGCCGCGGGGGCGCTGGCGCATCTCCAGACCGAATGCGACGTTCCGCTCGACCGTGAGATGGGGGAACAGCGCATAGTTCTGAAACACGAGGCCCATGTCGCGATGATGCGGCGGGCGATCCGTAATGTCGGCACCCTGCACCAGGATGCGTCCCGCAGACACCGGCACAAGGCCGCCGATCATCCGTAGCGTCGTGGTCTTGCCGCACCCGGAAGGGCCCAGCAGGGCAACAAATTCGCCCTGCTTGACCGTGAGGTTCAGCGCATTGACGACAGTGGAGGTCCCGTATCGCTTCTCGACAAGATCGAGGACGAGATGGTCCGGACGCTCATTGACGGGCGTCGGGTTGAGATGGACCGCAGGCTCGTTCAGACGTGCAAGATTGGTCACGGGCTTGCTCATGTCAGCGGCTTGCCGGAACGACGCGGCGGCGCCACTGTTCGCTGAGGCGGTCGCGGATCTTGGCGACCGCGAGCCAGTCGATGGCGATCATGTTCTCCATCTTTCCGGCGGCGGTCCGCTCCAGCACCTGGGGAGAGACGCCTGTCTTCTTGTTGGTCGGTGCGTAGTACATCGCCTCGGAAAACGCCTTCTGCGCCTCCGGACTGAGCGCATAGTTGATGAAGAGCTCGGCCGCGGCGCGGTTCGGAGAATTCGCCACGAGATTGATGAAGTTCAGTTGGAAAATGCTTCCCTCCGCCGGCAGCACCGCAGCGATCTTCCCTTGCGAGTCGGCGTTATAGAACTGGCTGCGCGCGTTCCATGCTGCGCCGATGTAGCCCGTTTGATTGATGATATGAGGATAGGTGTTGGGCTTGGGGTCCCAGGTCTGCACTGCGGCCGACAGTTCGACCATCTTGGCGATGCCCTTTTCATAAAGCTTCTCGGGATTGGGATCGCCGCCGGCGAGTTGGTTGGCGATGATGGTCAGAAGAATGCCGGTCGTGTCGGGCACTCCTTCCACGATAACCCGCCCCTGATAGGCGGGGTCCCATAGGGCGTTCCAGCTCTTGGGCGGGCTCTTGATCGCGTCCGTGTTGTAGACGAGCGCGATATGGTCAAGCGTCACGGCGCGCCCGAGCACCCCGGGGACCGTGGCGACATCGTAGAGATCGGCAAGCGCCGGGATCTTTTGCGGGTCGAGCTGCGCGAATAGCCCCTCGTCCGAGCCGATCTTAGCGAGCGTGACATCCATGATCGCGACGTCGATCTGCGGGCTTGATTTCTGAGCGCGTAACAGCCCGAGCAACTGCGCCGAGTTCTGGATCGGATAGTAGGTGACCTGCACCTTCGGGTATTTGGCCATGAACGGCTTCACGACCGCCGCCGTGTACTTGTCCTGAAAGACACTGCTGTAGGCACCGAGCGTGACCGTGCCCGAGATCGTGGCATCGTCAGCACGTACACCCGTCCAGGCGAGCGCGAATATCGTGGACAGGATTAGAAGTCGCCGGTTGATAGCCATCCCCATTCTCCTTGCTTCACCAAAGACCAGGAGTGCGCGGAGCGGCGTCTCGGCATCGCGCCGAGCGAACGACCCAGCGCGTGGCGGGCCGTCTTTTCGCTGCCGTCACTGAAAACGAGTCGCCCCGCTTGCGCGGGCGGTGTCGATCACGGCGGGCCATGCATTTGTCTCGCGTCCCCCAACCATCGTTGCACCGGACCATAGCGTGACCTTGATCAAACTCCAACAAAATTTTCACAATACAGTAGCAATCGATTAATTTGCCCATATAATGGAAATACCGCAACTGATCCCTTCGGCGGTTTGGCCGGCCCCACGGAGTACTAAATGACGATCGCCTTGCTGCTTGCCGACTTCGCTCGCGAAACGAAGACCTTGCCGGAGCCAACGCGCCGCGCCGCGATCCGCGCGATCTTCGATCTGTTCTCGGCGGCCGTGGCGGGGTTCGGAACGGCAGGAGGAACGGCGGCGCGCCGTGCGGCGCTCTCGACCTGGGGAGCCGGCCCTGCGCAAGCTTGGTTCTCATCAGCGCGGCTGACCGTCCCGGGCGCGGCCTTCGCGAATGCCGCAATCGCGTCCATGGTTGATCTTGACGACGGGCACCGCGCGGCGGCCGGGCATCCCGGTGCGGCCGTTATCCCGACGGTGTTTGCCACCGCAGATTTTGCGCGCAGTAGCGTCGAGCAAATGCTGACCGCGGTTGCGCTCGGCTACGAGATCGGCGTTCGCGTCTCGGCTGCCCGTGACTTTGCAAAACTGGAGACGATGGACAGTGGCTTATGGTGTGGCCTCGGCGTCGCGGTTGCGGCGTCGGTGCTGCGCGATCTCGACGCGGGCGCCATGGCGAACGCGATTGCGATCGCCGGAACCACAGCCCCGGGTCAAAGCGCGACATGTTACACGCGCCTGATGGGCAACAATGTCAAAGAGGGCATTCCATGGGCGACTGCGGCCGCGTTGACGGCCGTTGATCTCGCCGCATCGGGCTTCACCGGACCGGTCGATCTTCTCGATGACGGCGGGCGATACAAGCAAGACGTGCTGACGCAGGATCTCGGACGGCGATGGCAGATCGAAAATGTCTACTTCAAGTCATACGGGTGCTGTCGCTGGGCCCACGCGGCCATCGATGCAGTTCTGGCTCTTCAGGAGGAACACGCAATTCCCGCAAACGCAATCGCATCGATCGAGGTCGGAACGTTTGCGCGTGCGCTCACGCTAAACAACGACGTCGATCCGCCGACCATCGAGGCCGCCCAGTACAGCATTCCGTTCTGTGTCGCCCTTGCGGCGGTGTACGGCGTACAGGCGCTGCAGCCGATCGAGGAAGAGGCTCTGGGGGACCCCAAAGTGCTCGCGCTTGCCCGCCGGATTCGACTCTATGTTGATCCGGAACTCGATCCAATGTTTTCGAAAGCCGTGCCGGCTCGCATCGAACTGCGGACGTCCGTCAACCGGTTCACCAAGATCGTGCTCGCGCCGAAGGGCGAGCCCAGCAACCCGATGAGCTCGACCGAGGTCACGCGGAAGTTCGAGACGATCGCGCGTCCGCGAATGGGGGAGCGCAGAGTCGCACACTTCCTCGAAGCCTTCGCGGCATTCGAGGCGGGTGATGCGGGTCCGTTGCGGTCGGCTTTGACGCTCGCGCTTGGCATCCGGGCGCAGGCGCGCACATCGAGCCGCGTGGCCGAACGCAGCGCCGCGAACTAGCGCAGCGCGTTAGAATCGCGCGAATGATCCGCGGTCCGCCGGAAGGCTTCCGAGTCGGGCGCGATGCAGGGACAACAGCATGACGGACGACCAAGCCAAACAAAGCGACGACAGCGAGCAGCCGATCGTAACGGGAACGCAACTGCTCGATCGCGCGGTGAGTATTCTCAAACAGCTCGGGGAAGCGGGCGAGCGGGGAGCGAAGATGTCCGCGATCGCGGCCGCCTTGGAACTGAAGACTTCGACGGCTCATCGCATCATCGCCGCTCTTGAGCGGCACGGTCTGATCGAGCGCGAACATGCGACCAAGCGGTATCGCCTCGGTCTTGCGCTGTTCGCATTGGGCGCTGCGGCGGCGGATGGCACGGGACTGCGCAAGCTCTGCCGGCCTGCTTTGTTGCGTCTTGCCGCGGAGACAGGCGACACGGTGTTCCTGATGGCGCGAAGCGGGCTGAATACGGTGTGCGTCGATCGCCAGGAAGGCGCCTACATGCTCGACAGCCTCACCGGCCATGTGGGCGGCCAGATTCCGCTCGGCGTCGGGCCCGCGAGCCAGGCCATTCTGGCCTTCCTTGGCGAAGAGGAGGCAAACGCCGTCATCGACGCCAATGCGCCCCTCTACCTGAAATACAACGGCTTGACGGCGGCGGACGTGCGCGCGCGTCTTCCCGTCGTTCGCGAGCAGCGTTTCGCTCTCGATGACGGTCAGTTGGTCGCCGGAATCTCGGCTTTCGCGGTGCCGATTCTGCCGCCCAAGCGCGACGCTGTCGCATCGATCGCGATCAACATGACCAGCGCGCGCCTGAATCCGGATCGCCTGCGGGAACTCGTCGCGCGGCTGCGGCACGAGATCGAGGCGATCGAGCGCACGATCAATCCGCTCGAGCGCGATGTCACGCGAAGGGCGATGGCCGGCTGAACGACGACAAGCAACAAAGCGGGAGGAACGATGAAAAAGGTCATCAATGATCCGGAGCAATACGTGGCCGAGGCGCTCGAGGGCCTGATCTGCGCCCACCCCGGCGTCTATGCGCAATCGGGCAAAACGGGTCGCGTCATTGTCCGGCGGACCCCCAAGCCCGCCGGCAGGGTCGGCGTCGCGAGCGGCGGTGGCTTTGGCCATATGCCTCTGTTCGCAGGTTATGTCAGTGAGGGCTTTCTCGACGCATGCGCGGTGGGCGACGTGTTTGCCGGCCCCTCGATGGACAGCGTCGGCGAGGCGCTGCGCGCGGCCGATCGGGGCGCCGGAGTCCTGGCGGTGATCGGCAACTATGGCGGCGACAAGATGGCGTTCGCCATGGCCGCTGATCTGCTCGAGGCTGCGGCAATCCCTGTCGAAACCGTCATCGTGGCCGACGACGTTGCAAGCGCGCCTCCGCCCGAGGCAGGCAAACGGCGGGGTGTCGCCGGCGTCGTGCTTGCCTTCAAGGTTGCGGGCGCGGCTGCCGAGGCGGGTTGGCCGTTGGCGCGGGTGGCTGCAGCCGCGCGCAAGGCGGTCGAGCGGTGCCGCTCGATCGGCGTCGCTGTCTCCTCGTGCATCATTCCGACCCGTGGCCAGCCGACGTTCGAGCTCGATCATGAGACCATCGAGATGGGCATGGGCATTCATGGCGAGCAGGGTGTATGGCGCGGGGCATTGCCCAAGGCCGATGCTCTTGCTGACGAGATGCTCGACCGCCTCACCGCGGATCAGGCGCTGCCTGCGGGGACGCGCGTTGCCGTGTTGTGCAATAGCCTCGGCGCCACTCCGATCGAAGAACTCTACATTCTCTTCCGGCGGGTCGCACACCGTTTGCGCGGCATGGATGTGACCATCCAGCAAGCGCACGTCGGACACTACGCCACCTCGATGGAGATGGCGGGCGCCTCGCTCAGTATTCTCGCACTCGACGACGAGCTTTGCGGGTTGATGGAAGCGCCGAGTGCCTGTCCGTTCTGGAGGGCACCATGAGATCCGCGCTCACCACGACCCAAGGCACCACGACGCAAGACATCACGACCGCAGATGTCTTCGGCGCATGCCGCGGCATCGTCGTGCGTCTTCTGGCCACGGCGGAGGAACTCAATGCGTTGGATGCGCTCCTCGGCGATGGTGACCTCGGTTCGACACTCGCCTCGGTTGCCCGCGCGCTCGAGGCGCAGACCGAGCCCTTGTCGGACGATCTCGGAGAGGCACTCGCGGGCATCGCTCGCGTCATCGCCGCAACATCCGGATCGAGCTTCAGCGGAATAATGATGACAGGGCTGCTGCGTGCAAGCCGTGCGCTGCGTGGCCGGTCATCCGTGGCCGTTGCGGAGATCGGGCCGACACTTGCGTTGGCGCTCGAAGCGATGAGTAGGATCGGCGGCGGCGCGCTTGGCGAAAAATCCGTCCTGGACGGGATCGCGGCGGCAGTCGAGGCCCTGCGCCAGACAGGTAACCGCGCGGCGCTTGCCGACGTCGATCGCGCCGTCCAATCCGCGATCGACAATTTCCACGACCGCCCCTGCCGCATCGGACGCGCTCGGCTTGCAGCCGAGCGCAGCATCGGCCGCGACGACCCCGGGATGGTGGCACTGAAGCGGATCATCGAGGGAATTCAACTGGGAATGAGCTCGGTCGGCAGCGCGGAGCGTCGCTGATGTCCCTTGGCCAATTCCACCGGGTTGTGACGGCGCGCCGCCGCGCTGTCGCCCTGTCGCTTGATGGCGAACCGTTGACCGCCCTTGAAGGGGATACGGTGATGACCGCCATCCTGACGCATCGCCGTAGCCTGCGGTCGTTCGAATTCGGAGCCGAGTTGCGGGCAGGCTTCTGTCTGATGGGCGCGTGCCAGGACTGTTGGGTGCGGACCTCCGATGGGCAGGAAGTGCGGGCGTGCAGCACGCTTGTGGAGTCCGGCATGCACATCCGGACGAAGTCGGACGGGTAAGATGTCGGAGCACGATATCGTCATTGTCGGTGCCGGCCCTGCCGGCATGCACGCCGCCATGACCCTGGCCGACGCGGGCCTGAGGTCCTGCGTAATCGACGAGGCGCCGCGGAGTGGCGGACAGATTTATCGTCGCCCGCCGCCGCCGCTCGGGCGCGAACCCAAACGCCTTTATGGGTTCGAGGCCCACCGTGCCGTTTCGCTGCACGCGGGCTTCGACGCGATCAACGATCGCGTTGATCATTGCGCCGAGACGCTGGTGTGGACCATCGAGCCCGGCCGCCTCGGCGTCGTTCGACGCGGGCGGCCCATGTCCATTCCCTGGCGCTGCCTCATTCTCTGTCCAGGCGCCATGGATCGCGTGATTCCGTTTCCCGGCTGGACGCTTCCGGGCGTGTATACCCTGGGTGGCGCACAGATCGCCCTGAAATATCAGGGCTGCTTCATCGGACGTCGCATCGTTCTGGTCGGGACCGGGCCGCTTCTTTATCTCCTGGCCTGGCAATATGCCAAAGCCGGGGCATCGATCGCGGCGATCCTCGACACCGCGCCGAGCGGCGGACGCGTAAAGGCCCTGCCGGGACTTCTGCGCGGGGGCCGGACGTTGTTGAAGGGGATCTACTACGTCGGGGCGCTGCGTGCGCGCGGGATCGCCATGGCGAGCGGGGTTCGCCCGGTCGCCGCAATTGCCGGTGATGACGGTGCCGTCGCTGCACTTCTCTGGTGCGACCGGCTTGGTCGCGAGCATCGTCTCGAATGTGATGCGGTCGCTCTCGGGTTTGGGCTGCGGTCCGAGACGCAGCTTGCTGACCTGTGCGGCGCAGCCTTTGCCTTTGACACCCCGCAGCGTCAGTGGCTTCCGGTCGAGGATGGGGAGGGGCGCAGCAGCGTCGCCGGTGTATATCTCGCGGGCGACGGTGCACGGGTGCGCGGCGCCGACGATGCGGAAATCACCGGCGAGCGAGCTGCCTGCGCCTTTCTGGTCGATATCGGGCGGTCGGAGTATGCGACGAGGCTGCGGGCGCTCAACCGCATCTTGGATCGCAGTCAGACGTTTCGCCGTGCGCTCGATGACACCGCGTTTCCGTTTCCTGTCGATCTCGCACGGCGCGCCGCCGACGATCTCATGGTCTGCCGCTGCGAAGGGATCACCGCGGGCGCGCTACGCAAGAGCGTGCGCGACGAGGGTGCGCGAGAGCTCAACCGCGTCAAGGCGTTCACGCGACTGGGCATGGGACGTTGCCAGGGGCGCGTGTGCGCTGCCGCCGCGGCCGAAATCGTGGCGGACACGTTGGGAGTTTCCATCGAGGCGATTGGCCGCCTGCGCGGCCAGCCACCGGTCAAGCCCGTGGCGCTTGGCGTTCTCGCCCGATCGGATGCCGCAGAATGATCTTTGACGTCGCAATCATCGGCGGAGGGCTGGCCGGGTGTTCCGCGGCGCTCCATGTTTGCGTCCGGGGAGCCTCCGTTGTTCTGCTCGAGCGGCGGACATGCGGAAGCCAGGCGAGCGGTGTCAACTACGGGGGCGTGCGGCAGCAGGGGCGGCACCCGGCCGAACTGCCGCTCGCGCGCCGCAGCCGCGACCTTTGGGCTCGCCTTCCTGCTCTCGTCGGCTCGGACTGCGAGTTCATGGTCACCGGGCATCTCAAGCTTGCGCGCAGTGAAGCCGAGATGGCGGGTCTGGAGGCCGCCTCTCGCCTGGCAGGCGATATGGGGCTGGCGCTCGAACTCGTCCCTGCCGCACATATCAGACGTCAGTTTCCTTGGCTGGGTCGCGAGATCGCCGGCGGGTCGCTCTGCGCGGAAGACGGTCAGGCCAATCCACGCTTGGTCGCGCCGGCTTTCGCGCGCGCCGCCCGCGCCGCGGGGGCTGATGTGCGAGAAGAAACCAAGGTGACGAGCGCCATCTTCACCGGGACGCGATTCGAACTCGGCCTTGCGAGCGGCGAAACTGTTCGGGCAAATCGTCTGATCAACACTGCCGGCGCGTGGGGGGCCGTCGTCTCGGCGTGGTTTGGAGAGCCGGTGCCGGAGGATGTGATGGCGCCCAACATGTGCGTGACCGAGCCGGCGCCGTATTTCCTGACCGCCAACCTCGGCGTATCGGGCGGCAGCATTTACGTTCGACAGATTCCGCGCGGCAACGTGATCTTCGGGGCCGGCCTTGGCACCGCAGACCGGACACTGGGCAGGGCTCGTCCGCTCCCCGCCACAACTCACGAAGCCGCAAAGCTCGCAATCGATCTCATTCCGCGCCTGGCGACCGTCAGCCTGATCCGGACCTGGAGCGGCGTTGAAGGCTGCATGCCCGATTCCCTGCCGGTTCTTGGCATCAGCCGAACGACTCCAGGTCTGGTTCACGCCTTCGGCTTTTCCGGACACGGATTTCAACTTGGACCCGCCGTCGGCGCGGTCCTGTCTGAACTCGCATTGGATCAAAAAACCCCGACGCCTCTGGCCGGCTTCGAAGTCGACCGCTTCGGGACAACGGCGCCCGCGTGCGTCCAAACGTCGGCAACAAGCGGCTGACCCACCTCCGCGCGACCAGCTTATGAACTGAGTTGTGCTCCTCACGGTGTAACGCCCGGTGTGAGGGCGTGCTTCGAGATATTTGGCCATGCAACGTCGAAAACGCGGTGTGATGTTTTCCAAAGTATAGAAGCAGATATATTTGCATATAATATTGAAGGTATTCATGTGTAGGCGTACTGTTTTCAAGTAACTGGCGGGGTGACCCGCGGTAATGAAAGAACAGTTCAAGTAATTCTACAAAGGGAGTAGATCATGAGCACTGTGGCGTTTCCTGACGAAAAGGCCAAGGTGTTGATCGTCGGCTGTGGTGTGTTGGGTGGAGATGTCTTGCACTTCTTGACCCAGTCGGGTCGGAACTATGAACTCTATATCGGCGCAAGAGATCTTCAGAAAGTCTCGCATCGGGTCAATCTTGCTCGCTATACTGCGCTGAATCTCGGATATTTGCCTACCGTCGAGCCGCTAAGCATCGATCTGATGGAGACCGAGCGCACGGCGGAGCTCATTGCCCGGCTGCGGCCCGACGTCATCTTTAATGCGACGACGTTGCACTCTTGGTGGGTGATCACCCAACTGCCGCCGAATGCGTATCGAAGGCTCGATCGGGCGCGGGCGGCTCCTCGTACGCCCATGCACCTCGTCCTGGCGCGGCGCCTGATGAAAGCCGTGCGCCAGGCCGGTGTGAAGAGCGCGGTCGTCAACGCCTCCTATCCCGACGTTGTCAACGCCGTGCTGGCTGGCGAAGGGCTCGCTCCCACCGTTGGGATCGGCAATGTCTCGAACGCGGTGCCTGGGATACGGCTCGCTGCCGCCCATCTCCTGAAGTGTGACGTCAGCGACGTCGATGTCCGCTTTTTCGCGCAGCACTATGTCAGCTACCGCATGCCGAGCACCGGCTCGACGGAGGGAGCCCCATACCACCTCACGATCTACCACAAGGGCCGTGAGGTTCCGGCGGACAGTCTCGATCATCGCGCGATTTTCGCGTTGGTGGCGGATCGTTTCCGCCGCGTGAAAGGCTTGCCCGGTCAGTCAGTCACCGCGTCGTCCGCGACGGCTGTCTTGCGGGCGCTCGCCGATCGCGCGACCCGCGTCGTGCACGCGCCCGGTCCTCTGGGTCTCGTCGGCGGCTATCCCGTCCGCTTCGCCGATCGTTCCGCTGAGATCGCTCTGCCGCCCGGCCTGTCGCTCGAGGCCGCCATTGACATCAACCGCCGATGCCAGCGCTTTGACGGCGTTGAGCGGGTCGATGCGGACGGGACCGTTCACTTCACGCAGGAGACGATCGGCATCATGCGCGAGGAGCTCGGTTACGACTGCGAGCGTTTTTCACCGACCGAGTGCGAGGACCGGGCGGCTGAGCTCGCGCGCAAGTTCGCCGAGTATCGGCACCGGGCCGAGGCAGATGAGCGCGCAGCGCAACTCGCACGGGCCGCTTGAGGCAGAAGCCTTTCGTCGCACGCGGTCCTCCGCGTGCGACGAACGATTGGAAACCTTGAGTTGGGAAGCCATTGCCATGCGAGACAATCTGTCGCTCACCGCAGTCCTCGATATCAATCTCGAAGCCGTGCAAGCAAACTACCGCTTCATGCGCACTTTGATCGCGCCGCACGTCGTTGCGGCTGCTGTCGTCAAGAGCGATGCTTATGGGCTCGGTCTGGTGCCCGTTGCACATGCCTTGCAGGATGCCGGGTGCAATACGTTCTTCGTCGCCGACCTCGACGAGGCCATTCTCCTCAGATCCGAACTCCCGCACGTCGCGATTGCCGTTCTGCGCGCCGATCTCGACGCAAACGAGGGCATTTTCGGCGAGAAACGCCTGATCCCGGTCGTGAATAGCCTTGAAGATCTCGGGACGATCCGCCGCATGCCCGAATTGGTCCCGTTTCTGCTGAACATCGACACCGGACTGACCCGGCTTGGCCTGACGCAGGAGGATGTGAAGTGGCTCAGCTGGGCGGACGGCCTTCAGGGTCTTCCCCTGGTCGGTCTCATGAGCCATCTCGCCTGCAGCGACCAGCGCGACGATCCCGCGAATGAGATTCAGCGCGAGCGATTCATGACCGCGTGCAATCTGCTGCGGCCGCGCTCTGCCTCATTTTCGGCGACAGCGGGTGTCTGGCTCGGCAGCGCCTATCATTTCGACATGGTCCGTTTGGGCTCGGCGCTCTATGGACTTAACAAGGCGCGCGTCGAGCCCAACCCCCTGCATCCCGTGATCCGTCTTTCGGCCAGGGTCGTCGACATTCGTGATGTGCCGGCGCGCGAGATTGTCGGGTATGGCGGAACCTTTCGGACCAGCCGGCGCAGTCGGATCGCCGTCGCTGGCGTCGGCTATAAGCATGGTCTCCCGATCGCATGCAGTAACAAGATCAGTGCGCATATCGGTGGGTTTGCGGCCCCGGTGATCGGCCGCGTTTCGATGGAATATGTCATGCTCGACGCCACCGACGTGCCGGAGGCCGTGCTGCATACCGGCGCCTGGGTGGAGATACTGAATGACGCCGTCGGCCCGGACGACGTTGCACGCGGCGCTGTGTTCACGCCGCAGGAACTCGTGGCGCGGCTGGGATCGTGCTGTTCCAAGCGCTATGCCGCGCCGGCGCTCGCACCCGAGCAACCGCAGGACCGACCCGTCGCGGTCTCGATGCTTGGTCAGGCGGCGCTGCAGTGACACACATGCATTCCAATTGGACGATGCCGACGGCTCGTCGTCACGACTGGTCCATGGCCGAAGGTGCGCCGCTGATCGCGGAGCGGATGCTGCCGGGTCTCGCCGCGATTGCCGATCGGTACAGCGGCTTCATCCTCGACCTGTGGGGCGTCGTACACGACGGAGAGCGGCCGTATCCCGGCGCAGTCGCGGCGCTCGACGCGATTGCGGCGAAGGGGGCTGGCGTTTGCCTCCTTTCGAACTCGCCGCGCCGGGCGTCCGAAGTCGCCGCAATGCTCCAAGACATGGGCGTCGGTCCGGCGCGCTATGATCATCTCGTCACGTCTGGCGAGGAAACCTTCGCGGCGCTGCGCGACCGCCACAGCGGATCGTCAGGCGTGTCCGGTTCGTGCTGCCTGCATCTAGGACCACGGCATCTCGCGACGCTTCTCGACCGGCTCGATGTCACGATCGTCGAGAATCCGAGCGCAGCGGACTTTCTGGTCGCCACAGGATTCGATGCCACCAGACCTGCGCGAGAGGTTGCTGCGGTGTTGCGCGCCAGCGCGCAGCGCGCCTTGCCGATGGTCTGTGCCAACCCCGATCTCGTCGTGCTGATCGGCGGCCGAGTTCATTGGTGCGCCGGGGCGTTGGCGCTTCAATACGAGGAACTCGGCGGGACCGTGATCTACCACGGCAAGCCGACGGCGGGCGTGTACCGGCAATGCCTGACGCGACTCGGCCTCGCGCCGCGTGAGGTGCTCGCGGTGGGCGATGCGTTGCGTACCGATGTCGCCGGGGCGAACGCGATGATGATCGACGTGGCGCTCGTGACAAGCGGCATCCATCGCGAGGAGCTCGGTGCCGAATGGGGCGTTTTCCCGGATCCCGACCGGATCGCGGCTCTTCTTGAAGTGTGTCCGCACCGACCGACACTGATGATACCGGCCCTGCGCTGGTAGTCTGTGTCGGTCCTTATGCTGTGCATGCGAGCAGGTTCGCTTGTACGCATCGGCCAGCAACTTGGCGCGAATTCCATAGGCAGCAAGG
This sequence comes from Hyphomicrobiales bacterium, assembly GCA_039649225.1. Taxonomy (GTDB): domain Bacteria; phylum Pseudomonadota; class Alphaproteobacteria; order Rhizobiales; family Xanthobacteraceae; genus PALSA-894. The sequence goes on from JBBWZU010000762.1 coordinate 13,977, forward strand.
GCGAATTCGTTTATCATCCCACATCATAGCAGGGATCGTAGAAATATCCCACATTATGGCAGTAGCGTCGGGACCTGAAGCGGAGGAGCGCAATGCACAACGGCGAGTTCAACGACAAAATCGCCTGCGTGGTCGGCGGAACGTCCGGGATTGGCCAAGCGGTGGCAGAAGCTCTCTCGGCGTTGGGCGCCAAGGTCTCGGTCACCGGTGCGACGAAGGAGGAGGCAGAACGGTTCGCGGCGCAGACCACGGCCGCGATCGAGGACACCTCCGTTCTGAACGTCATGGAGGCTGATGCGGTCGCGCGTTACGGCCGACGCTACGGCAAGCTTGACGTGCTGGTGAACACTGTCGGCATCGGCTTTGCGCACAAGGAGCTCGAAGAGGCCTACATGGTCGACTGCATCAACGTGAATCTCGTCGGCGTCGGTCGCGTGTGCGTCGCGATGTACCCCGCGCTCAAGGCCGCCGGTGGATCCATCGTCAACATTGCCTCGATGACGAGCTTCTTTGGCAGCGTCTCCAATCCGGCGTATAGCGCCGCAAAGGGCGGGGTCGTGCAGTTGACCAAGTCTCTCGCGTGCCTGTGGGGGAAGGATGGCATCCGCGTGAATGCCGTCGCACCCGGGTACATTCGAACACGGATGACGGAGCGCAAGTATCAGGACGCCGAAGAGGCGACCAAGATTTTGGGGCGCACGCCGCTCGGCCGCTGGGGAGAGCCGGCCGATGTGGTGGGTCCCATTCTCTTTCTGAATTCATCGGCAGCGCGCTTCGTGACCGGCGCGGTGCTGCCGGTCGACGGCGGTTTTCTCGTCGCCTGACCCCACTTCAGAAAGTATTGAACTCTATATTCGATCGTATACGCGGCTGCGTTGATAGGCTCCGGTGAGCAGCCCGCGATCATGGTGGGCTGCCGTTTTCTTGCGGCATCGGAGTCCGCCTTCATGCGTGGCAATGCATACGTTCAACTAAGCGGCGTCGTTCTGCTCTGGGCTGTCAACATTGTTCTCGTCAAAGTCGCGCTGTCGGACGCGCCACCGATGGCACTCACGTGTTTGCGGTTCGCGGGCGGAGTCGTGCTCTTCGGCGCCATCGCCTGGGTGCTCGGGATTCCTCTGGTGCCAAGGCCGAATGAGCGGCTCGCGCTCGCCGCCATCGGCATCGTTCAGTTCGGGCTTGTGTCGGCGTTCAGTGCCGCCGGCCTTAGCTTCGTCCCTGCTGGCCGCGCGTCCGTTCTGCTCTACACGATGCAGATCTGGGCGCTGCCGCTCGGTTACTGGATCGGCAACGATCAGCCGACCCGCACACGCGTTCTGGGCGTCGCCGTCGCTTCGATCGGCCTTGTTGGTTTCCTCGGTCCTTGGCTTGTCGACTGGAGCGACCGGCGAACTATTGTCGGCTACGCGATCCTGATCGGAACAGCCATCCTCTGGGCCTTCGGATCGTGTCTTTATCGCGCGCGTTCCTGGCAAACGCCCTCACTGACTCAGATCATTTGGCAGATCGCGTTCAGTGCTGGCGTGCTCGCGTGCCTGTCGATGGTCTTCGAGTCCGGCCATCCGATCCGGTGGACGTCTCTTGTGTGGGTTATGCTCGTCTTTAATTGGATCGCAGGCACTGTGCTGGCCTACTGGTGGTGGGCGGGCGCCCTGAAGATCATGCCCGCTTCCCAGGCAGGCCAGTTCGCGACGCTTGTTCCCGTGGTCGTATTCTTGCTGAGCGTGGGACTGCTCGGCGAAGATCTGTCGTTGGGGGTGCTCACGAGTGCGCTCATGATCTTGATGGGCATCATCATCACGGCACGAACGCCGGCTCCGGCGAGATCCGCGTCCGGCAAGGCTTCTCAATGGAGCCGCGGCTTGCGACGTCGATGGGCCCGGCTTCTTGGTAGGTCGTGGCCGGCGCCGGCTAGTTTTTGGCTGCGGCAAGCCGCGCGAGATCCGCCTTCTTGATCTTGCGCGTCGGCGTCAGCGGCATCTCGCCGATCAGCTCCAGTCGCTCCGGCCATTTCAGCTTGGCGATCGCGTGCTGCTCAAGATGCGCACGCAACGCGTCAAGATCGAGCGTCGCGGCCGGCTTGAGCACGACGAAGCAGCAGGCCCGTTCGCCCAGCACCGGATCGGGCATCGGCACGATGGCGCATTGCCCGACTGACGGATGGCGCTCGATGAGTGCCTCGATATCGGTCGGATTGAATTTCACGCCACCACGATTGATCACGTCCTTGAGGCGTCCGGTGAGTTCCAGATTGCCATCATGGTCAAGCTGCCCGAGGTCGCCGGTTTTGAACCATCCGTCCGGCGTGAAGCTGGTGGCGGTCGCGTCCGGATTGTCGAGATAGCCCTCGAACACCGAAACGCCGCGCACCTGCAATTCACCTTCTTCGCCAGCGCCAAGCAGCGTCAGTCCGTCGGCGATGCGCAGCTCCGTGCCGGGGCTGGCGCGGCCGGCGGTGCGGCTGCGCACCGCAATCGGATCCTCGGGCCGGGTGAATGTCCCGGCCTGCATCTCGCTCATGCCCCAGAGCTGCAGCGCGCGGCCAGCGGTCATGCGCTCTTCCACGGCGAGCGCAAGCGAGGGAGCGCACACGCTGCCGGAGATCAGCGCAAAATGCAGCGACGCGAAGCGCTCCGGCGTCAGCAGGCCCTCGTTCAGGCACGCCGCCATGTGGGCGGGCGCAACGAACAGGCCGGTCGGGCGGCAGGCGTCGATCGTGGCGGCGAGTGCTGCCGGCGTGAATGCCGGAAGGATCGCGATGGCCGCGCCGACCGCGAGCGCGAGATTGACCGAGAACAACCCATAGAGGTGCGTGAAGGGCGCGGCGGACAGCAGGATCGACGCGCCGTCGATTCTGAGCTCGGCTGCGCTCAGATGAGCGTTGGTGAGAAACTTGCGATAGGCGATCGGCACGCCTTTCGGCGCTGCCGTGGTGCCCGACGTATAGAGCAGCAGGAAACGATCGTCGGGGTTCGGGCGCGGACCGGCTTTACCTGCATCAGTGGCGGCGACGGACGCGAAGGGCAGGGTGCCTGTGGGCGCCTCATCACCGGCCGCGATGACATGTTTGAGATGCGGCAGCTTTGCCCGCAGCGACAGGATCAGTTCGGCCGGCGAATCTTTCGCGCGCGACACGCACGCCACCGCGACCGCCTTGCTGTGCGCCAGCAGCGTCTCGATCTCGGCGCCGCGATACGGCATGTGGATCGTCTGCAGCGTCGCGCCGATGCCGGCCGCTGCCAGATAGCAGAGCAGGAATTCGACGCCGTTCGGTAATTGCGCCGCCACGATGTCGCCCTTGCGGATCCCGAGCGACGCAAATCCCGCGGCAAGGGTCCGCACCTTTTGCTGCAGCTGCGCATAGGTGACCGGGGCGGGCGTCAGGATCGCGGGCCGGTCTGGCGCCTCGCGCGCCCAGCGGTCGAGCCAATCGGTCAGGGTCGCGTCCACGACACTATTCCCCCATCGCGGAAAACGAGATCTGCGTGCGCGCGAGGCCGCCGAACAGATCGAGCATCCGTTCGCGCCACGCGGTCAGCGCGTCCTTGGGTTCGAGCACCTCGAACGGACTGACGATCCGCGCCCATTGGAACAGGCTGAACAGGATGTAGTCGGCGTAAGCCGGATTGGCGCCGGACAGGAAAGGCTGCGCCCGCATCACGGCGCGCGCCGGCTCGAGCAGCTTGCGAAAGCCCACGATGTCCTGCTCGCGCGCGGCGGCGAGCTCCGCCAGCGGTTTGCCGAAGAAGCGCTCGAATTGCTTGCCGAGATAAAGACCATCCGCCGCGTCGAGGAGCGGCACGACGTCCGTGGCGATCAGCGGGACCAGCCGCCCGATCAGCGTGCGATCGACCCACGCATTGATGAAGCGCGCGAGACCGTGACCGGTATCGCCGCCGAACAGGCTCGGCGCATCGGGGTAGCGGCGCTCCAGGTGCTCGGCGATGCGCCAGGAGTCCGCGATCACCTCCTCGTCGTCGACGAGGATCGGCACCTTGTCCTGGCTGCTGAACGCGATCGCCGCCTTGTCGCTGACGCGGACGGGCCTGTGCGCGGCCTGCAGCCCCTTGTGGGCGAGCGCCATCGTGGTGCGCCAGGAAAACTGGCTGTAGCGCTGCCCATCACGCGCGCGCAGTTCGAACAGTGTGAGAGACATCGTTTAGCCGCCCCCAGCCGCATATCATGCGAGTGTTTTACGGCATGGGGAGCGCTGCGTCACGCCTCGCCGGGCGCCGTTAGCCTTTGCCCGTGAGGTCCGGCAACGTCTGCCTGACGCGCGCGATATCGGCCCAAGGGTCCTTCTTCAAGCTGGCGAGCCGCTTGTCGAAGTTGAGCAAGGTGAATTTGTTCGGCGCAAGCTTTGGGCCGAGCTCCTCCCAGGCGACCGGCGTCGAGACCGGGGCGCCGGGGCGCGAGCGCGTCGAATAGGCGACCACCGCCGTTGCGCCCCGCCCGTTGCGCAAATAGTCGAGGAAGATCTTTCCGCCGCGGATGCTCTTGGTCATCTTGGACACGTATTTGTCCGGCTCGTCCGCCGTCATTGCCAGCACCATGGCGTGCGCGAAATCCTTGGCCTCGTCCCATGGTGTCCCGTCGGTCGGCAGCACCACGTGCAATCCTTTGCCGCCGGTGGTCTTCACGAAGCTTGTCAGCTTGAGATCATCAAGGCGGCTGCGCAGCTCTTTCGCCGCCGCGTTCACGGCGGCCCACGGCACGTCGTCGCCGGGATCGAGGTCGAACACGATGCGGTTTGCATGCTCGACGTCGTTGATGGTCGAACCCCAGGCATGGATTTCGAGCGTGCCCGCCTGCACCAGCGTGAGCAGGCCGTCGAGGTCCTCGATATAGATCAGTTCCTCGCCGTGGCTGTCCTTGTGGCGCTTGATGCGATCGCTCACGAGGCCTGCGGCCGCGTGCTTCTGGAAGAAGCATTGCCCGCCAACGCCCGCCGGGCAGCGCACCAGCGCGAGCGGCCGGTTCACCACATGCGGCGCCATGCGGTCCCAGACGGATTCATAAAAGGCGCCGAGCTGCTGCTTGGTGATCTCGACATCGGTCCAATAGATGCGATCCGGATGCGAGAACTTCACCGGGCCTTCGTCGATTTTTGATTTCGTCCTTGGAGCAGCGCGCCGGGCAGGTTTGGCCTTGGCGGCCTTGGACTTCTTGGCGGGTGATGTCTTTTTGGCGGGTGATGTCTTGGCGGCACTCTTGGTCGGCATCGGCCTCTCCCGCACGATTTCCTGCGCCGGCTTGTCCTCGCGCAGGCCCTTGAACACGGCGTGGCGCACATGCTTCTGCGCCGTAAAGCCGCGAAATACGATTTCGGCGACGAGCTTGGGCTCGACCCAGATGCCCTTGCGGCCGCGTTCTTCGGGCGGAAGTTTGCCGAACGCGGGCGTCTCGCGGCGCAGCGGCTGCAGCCTTTTCCAAAGATCGCGCGCCGTTTCCATCGAATAGCCGGTGCCGGAGCGGCCAGCATAGCGCAGCGTGCCGCCTTCATGGTAGCCGAGCACGAGCGCGCCGACCGCACCCTTGAGATGCGATGCATCCTTGTAGCCGACGATAATGAATTCCTGGTTCTGTCCACACTTCGACTTGATCCAGTCTTCGGATCGGCCGGACCGATAGGGTGCATCGCTCCGCTTGGAGATCACGCCTTCCAGATTCGCCTGGCAAGCGTGGACCAGCATTTGCGAGCCGCTGATCTTGAAATGCTCGCTGTAGCGGACGATGCCGTCGCGGTCGGTGTCCGCGAGCAGCTCTTCCAGTGCAGCCTTGCGTTCGATCAGCGGTTTGGCTCTGAGGTCGACGCCATCGAAATGTAAAAGATCGAACGCGTAGTAGACGAAATTCGACTTGTCGTGCTTGAGCGCATCCTGCAGCGCCGAAAAATCGCTGACCCCTTCCGCCTCGACCACGATCTCGCCGTCGATCAGTGCGCTGTCCGGATCGAGTTGCGCGAGGGCCTTCGCGACCGGTTTGAACTTGTGGGTCCAGTCGAGGCCCTTGCGGGTGAGCAATTTCACCTTGCCGTCCTCAAGCCGCGCCTGGATGCGGTAGCCGTCGAACTTTGCTTCATGCACCCAGCCGGCGCCGTCTGGCGCGGCTTCGTGCAGCGTTGCCAATTGCGGCGGTACGAACGCCGGGAGGCTGCCTTTTCTTCGGTGCGTCTCGCGCAGCACCTCGACGGCCGCGAGCGCCGCGCGGGATTTCGTCTTTCGCTTTTTCTTGACGGCAGATTTCGCAACGGCTTTTTTCTTTGAAGCCTTCGTGGTCTTCGTCGCGGTCTTCTTCTTCGCCTTCTTCAGTGTCTTCACATTCTCGGCGACGGTCCTGTTCGATTGCCACACCGCGTCGCCGGCCTTGGCGATCGCCTCCATCGAGCGGCCGCTGGCGACCGACTTCGGCTTCTCTTCCAGAATGTCCGGGTCTTTCGGGCCGCGCGCGGCTTCATCATTCGACTTGATCAGCAGCCAAGGCTCCTGGCGTTCGCCCGGCCGCTTGCGCATGCGCACCAGATGCCAATGCCCCTTGAGCTTCTTGCCTTCCAGCGCGAAGTCGAGATGACCCTTGGCATAACCCCGGTGCGGATCGTGGTCGGGAATCCAGCGGCCGCGATCCCAGATCAGCACCGTGCCACCGCCATATTGGTCTTTTGGAATTGTGCCTTCGAACGTGTTGTATTCGATCGGGTGATCCTCGACGTGGACGGCGAGCCGCTTTTCGCCCGGCACCAGGCTGGGGCCGCGCGTCACGGCCCAGCTCTTCATCACACCATCGAGCTCGAGGCGCAGGTCATAGTGCAGCCGCGTCGCCGCGTGCTTTTGAATGACGAATGCGTCGCCGCCGCGCTTGATCTTGCCGCCGCGCGGCTCGGCCGTGACGTTGAATTTTCGTTTTTCGCGATATTTCTCAAGTGCCATAAGTTCGGGCTCTGAAACAGGTTTGGCTCTGAAACGCTAACTCGCCTTCTTCAGGCGCCTGTGCCTGGCGGTCTTTTTCTTTGCGGCGGATTTCTTCGGTGCCGCGCGCCGGCGTCCCTTGGTGCTTGCGGCGGCGCCGCCCTTGTCACTGCCCTTCACGCTGCGGCGAAGCGCGTCCATCAAATTGATCACATTGCTCGGTTTGGGCGCGGGCGTTGACGGCGGCGCCTTGCCGGCCTTCTTCGCCTTGATCAAATCGCGCAACGCGTCCTCATAGCGGTCCTCGAACCTCGAAGGATCGAAATGACCGCGCTTGGATTCCAGAATGTGCTCGGCAAGCTGGATCATGTCGGGCGGAATCTTCACGTTCGGGATTTCGTCGAAATATTCGTCCTCGTCGCGTACCTCGTTCTTGTAGCGCAGCGCGGTCGCCACGATGCCCTTGTGGCGCGCCTCCAGCATCAGGAGCCGTTCGCGCCGATGCGTGACGACGCGGCCGAGCCCGACCATGCCCTTCTTCTTCATCGCCTCGCGGATCACCGCGAACGCCTCGTAGGCCGCCTCGTCGTTCGGCACGACGTAGAACGATTCATCGAGATAGATCGGGTCCACCTCCTCGCGCGGCACGAATTGCTCGACCTCGAGCGTGTGCGTCGATTCCAGCGCGACCTCGTCCAACTCGTCCTCCTCCAGCAGGACATAATCGCCGTCATCGGCTTCGTAGCCCTTCACCTTCGCGTCGTTCTCCACGACCTCGCCGGTTTCGGAATCGATCGCCTGATTGCGGATGCGGTTGCCGGTTTCGCGGTTGATGATGTGGAGGCGAATGCGGCTCGATGTGCTCGTTGCGGTGTACATCGCGACCGAGCACGAGACGAGCGAGAGCTTGAGGTAGCCCTTCCAGGCCGGACGTGGTGCCATGACAATCACTCGAACGGATGGGGCCAAAACTGCTGCGCAACGCTAAAGAACGCGGCCGCGAAGCTTAAAGTTCCCACGCCCGCAGGGCCGATCATGCCCTGTCGCGATGACAGATCAATGGGTTAACGGGAGTTTTCCGTATGCGCCACGGTTAAGCCTGATTTGCGCTTTCGGTTCCTTATGGTGTAAGGCACGGTAAATATTACGCCATTCCGGCCCCTCGCAGGCCGGCACATTGCGTGGAGAAACGAGCGTGACACAGTTGTCGTCGAAAACGCCGCTGCTCGATCAAGTCAAAATTCCCGCAGACCTGCGCAAGCTCGACGAGAGTCAGCTTCGCCAGTTCGCGGACGAGCTTCGTCAGGAGACGATCGATGCCGTGTCGATCACCGGCGGCCACCTTGGCGCGGGCCTCGGCGTCGTCGAGCTGACCGTCGCGCTGCACTATTTGTTCGACACGCCGAACGACCGCATCATTTGGGACGTCGGCCATCAGGCCTATCCGCACAAGATCCTGACCGGCCGGCGCGACCGCATCCGCACGCTGCGCCAGGGCGGTGGCCTCTCCGGCTTCACCAAGCGCGCCGAGAGCGAATACGATCCGTTCGGCGCCGCGCATTCCTCAACCTCGATCTCGGCCGGCCTCGGCATGGCGGTCGCGCGCGACCTCGACAAGCGGGACAACAATGTCATCGCGGTGATCGGCGACGGCTCGATGTCGGCCGGCATGGCCTATGAGGCGATGAACAATGCCGGCGCGATGGACTCGCGCCTGATCGTGATCCTCAACGATAACGACATGTCGATTGCGCCGCCGGTCGGCGCGCTGTCGGGCTATCTGGCGCGGCTGATTTCCGGGCGCACCTATATGTCGCTGCGCGACATCGGCATGCAGCTGGCGCACAAGATGCCGAAGGGTCTGGAGAAGAAGGCGCTGCGCGTCGAGGAATACGCCCGCGGCTTCCTCACCGGCGGCACGATGTTCGAGGAGCTCGGCTTCTACTATGTCGGCCCGATCGACGGGCATAACCTCGAGCACCTCATCCCGGTGCTCAAGAACGTGCGCGATGCCAGGCAGGGGCCGATCCTGATCCACTGCGTGACGCAGAAGGGCAAGGGTTACGCGCCGGCCGAGAAGTCTGCCGACAAGTATCACGGCGTGGTCAAGTTCGACGTCGTCACCGGCGTGCAGACGAAAGCAAAATCCAATGCGCCGGCCTACACCAAGGTGTTCGGCGAGAGCCTGGTGAAGGAAGCGCAGAAGGACGACAAGATCGTCGCGATCACGGCGGCGATGCCGGGCGGCACCGGGGTCGATATCTTCGAGAAATCCTTCCCCAAACGCACCTTCGACGTCGGCATTGCCGAGCAGCACGGCGTCACCTTCGCGGCGGGTCTCGCGACCGAAGGCTTCAAGCCATTCGCCGCGATCTACTCGACTTTCCTGCAGCGCGGCTACGACCAGGTCGTGCATGACGTCGCGATCCAGCGTCTGCCGGTGCGCTTCGTGCTCGATCGCGCCGGCCTGGTCGGCGCCGACGGCCCGACCCATGCCGGCTCGTTCGACGTCGCCTATCTCGGTTGCCTGCCGGGCTTCGTGCTGATGGCGCCGTCCGACGAGGCGGAGCTGGTGCACATGGTGGCGACGCAGGTTGCGATCGATGACCGTCCCTCCGCGATGCGCTATCCGCGCGGCGAGGGCGTCGGCACCGAAATGCCGACCGAGGGCAAGCCGCTGGAGATCGGCAAGGGCCGCATCGTGCGCGAGGGCCACAAGGTGGCGCTGCTGTCGTACGGCACGCGCCTTGCCGAATGCCTCAAGGCGGCCGACGAACTGGCGCAGCTTGGCCTCTCGACCACGGTCGCGGATGCGCGCTTTGCCAAGCCGCTCGACACCGAACTGGTGATGCGCCTTGCGCGCGACCACGAGGTGCTGGTCACGATCGAGGAAGGCTCGATCGGCGGTTTCGGCACCTATGTGATGCAGACGCTCGCCGATGAAGGCGCGCTCGATCGCGGCGGCCTCAAGGTGCGCATGATGGTGATGCCCGACACTTTCATCGACCACGACTCGCCGAACGCGATGTATGCCAAGGCCGGTCTCGACGCCAAGGGCATCGTCACCAAGGTGTTCGAGGCGCTCGGCCGCGAGAAGATCGGAACGATCAAGCGGGCATAGCCCGCTTTACTTCTTCCCCAAGCAAAGCTTTTCCAGCACCGGCACATGCGGCGCCGCGGCGGTGAGCGGCACGGTTTCCTTCGCGCCCGCGACTTCGATCGTGAGCGACGGTCCGGCCTTGAGCAGTGCGAACAGGCGCGGGTTCGGCGCGCCGTTGACCTCGATGCTCACCGCGCCATCGCTTTCATTCGCCGTGGCATCGCCCGACAGGTCGAGGCTTTGCGTTCCGGCGGTGAGTTTGAAACTCGCAGTGCCGCCCGGAGTGAGCTTCGGCGCGGTGATCGATTCCACCACAGTCATGCGCTTGGCGGCGGGTTCGCAGGAAATCGCGATCACGAGGTCGTCCGAGTCGGGCGCGCCGAAACCGAGCGATGGCGCTTCCGGGTTGTCATCGAGAATCCAGGTGCGCGCCTGCTCGGCGGATGCGGGACTGGTCAGAACGGCGAGAACCCAGACGATCCAGAAGCGCCGCATCGATCCCCCTCCGCGATCTCTACGCCAGCTAAATACCAGTCTGGCCCAATCGATGTCCGATTGCTAAGTCAACTTTATGACTGACCGCAAGCGCGCCGATCAATTGCTGGTCGAGCGCGGCCTGTTCGAAAGCCGCACACGGGCGCAGGCCGCGATCGTCGCCGGCCTGGTGACGGCGAACGGAATCGTGCTGCGCAAGCCGTCCGACGGCGTCGCCGTTGATGCGGTGATCGAGGCTACGCCCGAGCACCCCTGGGTCTCGCGTGGCGGGCTGAAGCTGGTCGCCGCGCTGGATCATTTCGCCTTCGATCCCGCGGGGCGCGCGTGTCTTGATGTCGGCGCCTCGACCGGAGGCTTCACCGAGGTGCTGCTCGCGCGCGCCGCGCGGCGCGTCTATGCGGTCGACGTCGGGCGTGGCCAGCTTCACCCGCGCTTGCGTGCACGCGCCGAGGTCGCCTCTCTTGAGGAGACCGACATCCGCACGCTTGATCCGGCGCGACTGACGGAGCCGCCGGATCTCGCCGTCGCCGACGTCAGCTTCATCTCGCTCAAGCTGATCCTGCCCGCGCTTGGCTCCCTGTTGCGACGTCCGGCGCGGCTCATCGCGCTGATCAAGCCGCAGTTCGAGGCGGGCCGGACTCATCTCAAGAAAGGCGTCGTGCGCGATGCCGCGGTTCAGGCTGCGGTGTGCGAGGACGTCGCGACCTGCGCGGCTGTGCTCGGATGGAGGGTGGCGGGCATCATTCCGTCGCCGATTGCGGGCGGTGAGGGAAACAAAGAGTTCCTGATGGGGGCGTGGCTGAATTGAACGCCCTTCTCGCCGGACAGCGTCGCTTGTGATATTATTTGCCAGAGAGATGAGGCTCGCGATGAACATCCGCCTGAAACCCGATACCGAGGAATGGCTCAAGTCCCAGGTCACCGAAGGGCGATTTGAATCGATTGAAGAGGCGGTGGAGCTTCTGATCGCTGAAGACCGACTTACTCGGAGGGCACTTGATAGCGCCGATCTGTCTTGGGCGCAGCCGTGCATCGACGAGGGCCTGGCTGCGGTTGAGGCTGGCGATGTCATTCCTGCCGAGGACGTGCACAAGGCGCTGCTGAAGCATCCAAAGCAACGGTGAGCTATCGGGTTGAATATACCGGTCCCGCTCGTCGGGACTTGCGCTCTTTGGAGCGCTATCTTCGCACTGAAGCTGGGGATCTCATCGCGGACCGTTTCATTCGCGACATTGTTGCGAAAGTTGACAGCCTGCGCGACATGCCGACGCGACAGTGATTGCGCAATGAGCTGCGAACAGAGTTGCGTGCTGTGTCCGTGGGGAGCCACATGATCTTCTATCGTACGGATTCTAATACGGTGCGAATTCTCCGCGTTCTGCACAGCTCGCGCAATATCGCCGCAAAACTGTTCCCGGGTGAGCGTCGAAAGCCGTAGCTTCGCGTGACTCATCATCATTATAAATAAATCCAACACGAAATCGTCACTTTCATTGATGGCGCGCCCGACTATGGTGCGTGCCATGACCATGCCGGGAGTCATATCAGCCGCCGACGCGAAGGCGCCGGCGGGCACAGCGCTTTGGCGCGCCGAGTTGACCGAGACGGTCAAGCTCGCGCTGCCGATCGCGCTCACGCAGCTCGGTCAGATTGCCATGATGACCAGCGATCTCGCATTGATCGGTCGGCTCGGCGACAAGGCCGTCGCGGCGGCCGCGCTCGCGCATACGGTGCTGTTCACCGTGTTCGTGCTCGGCATGGGCATCGTCTCGGCCGTGACGCCGCTCGCCGCGCAATATTATGGGGCGCGCGAGCCGCGCATGGTGCGCCGTGCGCTGCGTGTCGGGCTGTGGGCGTCGGTCATTCTCGGCGTGCCGCTGACGATCGCGCAGTTCTGGGGCGGCGATCTGCTGCGCGCGCTCGGGCAATCGCGCGAGTCCGCCGAGCTTGCGCAGCGCTATCTGTTCGGCATGGCGTGGTGCATCGTGCCGAGCTGGTTCTTCATGGCGCTGCGCAATTTCATGGGCGCGGTGAACCGGCCCGAGCCCGGGCTGTGGATCACGCTTGCGGCAATCCCGGCCAACACGCTGCTCGCCTATGCGCTGATCTATGGCGCGTTCGGTCTGCCGCGCCTTGATCTGCTCGGTGCCGGGCTTGCAACCACCATCGTCAATGTCGGCATGTGTCTCGCGGCGATCTGGGTTTGCTATGCACGCCCTCCGTTCCGCAAATATCGCGTGCTCGGGCGCTTCTGGCGCCCCGACTGGCAGCTGACGCGGCAACTGATCGTCGTCGGCGCGCCGATGTCGGGTTCGTTTCTGCTCGAATACGGCGTGTTCGCCGCCGCCGCGCAACTGATGGGCTGGATCGGAACGGCCGCGCTCGCCGCGCATCAGATCGCGCTGCAGATCGCCGCCATCATGTTCATGGTGCCGTTCGGCATAGCGATGGCGGCAACCGTGCGCGTCGGCCATGCGGCCGGCCGGGGGGACGCGGCCGCGACGCGCCGCGCGGGCTTTACGGCGATCGCGCTCGGGATCGTGTTCATGGCGGTGATGACCCTGATCGTAGCGGCGACCCGCCACGCGCTGCCGCTGTTCTTTCTGGGGAGCGACGCGCCCGATCCGCAGACGGTCGCGCTGGCGGCATCGCTGCTTGTGCTCGGCGCGAGCTTCTTCATCGCGGATGGCGTGCAGACAGTCGCGGCCGGAAGCCTGCGTGGACTGAACGACACGCGCGTGCCGCTGATCTTTGCGGCGATCAGCTTCTGGCTGATCGGCTTCGTGCTGTGCTGGATCTTCGGCTTCACGCTCGCTCTTGGCGCCTACGGCATCTGGATCGGCCTGTCGATCGGCATTGCGGCCTATGCGGTGCTGCTGGTCTGGCGGTTCCAGCGGCTGACCGCGCGGCATTACCTTCCGCAGATGCTACGCTCCGCGCCGACATGATCGAGCATCTCACGATTTCGCGCATCGGCCATCGCGGTGACGGCGTCGTCGACACGGCTGCCGGTGCGGTGTTCGTGCCCTGCGCCTTGCCGGGCGAGGTGGTCGAGGTCGACGCCGTCAAGGGCCATCCGGACCGCCGCCAGCTGCTGCGGGTCGAAACGCCGAGCCCCGAACGCATTGAGCCGGTTTGTCCGCATTTCGGCGTTTGCGGCGGCTGCCAGACCCAGCATTGGGATTTCGCGCGCTATCGCGACTGGAAACGTAGCCTCGTGGTCGAGGCGCTGCGCCAGGCCGGATTCGATGCACCGGTCGACGAACTGATCGACGCCCATGGCAAGGGCCGCCGTCGCGCGACCTTCCATGCGCGGCGCAGCCAGATGGATGTTCTGGCGGTCGGTTTTGCGGCATTCCGCGCCCACGAAATCATCGCGATCGACCGATGTCCGGTGCTCGCGCCCGCGCTCGCTGGCGCGATCCGCGCCGCCTGGGCGATCGCCGAAGCGCTCGGCTCCACGGCCAAGCCGCTCGACATTCAGGTGACGGCGACCGAGGGCGGGCTCGATGTCGATGTGCGCGGCTCCGGGCCGCTGCCGGCCAGACGCGCCGGCGTGCTTGCGCGCCTTGCCGACAATCATCAGCTCGCGCGGATCACACGCCACGGCGAAATGATCATCCAGCGCACCACACCCGCGGTGCGCATCGGCAAGGCCGCCGTCACGCTGCCGCCCGGCTCGTTCCTGCAGGCGACGGAGGAGGGCGAGGCGGTGCTGGCGCGCCTTATCGCCGCGCATGTGGGAAACGCGAAGTCCATTGCCGACCTGTTCTGCGGTGTCGGCCCGTTCGCGCTGCGGCTCGCCGAGCGCGCGCGCATCATGGCGGCCGACAGCGATGCGGACGCAGTCGCGGCGCTGCGTGAAGCGGTCAAGACGGCATCCGGACTGAAGCCGATTTCGGCCGAGGCACGCGATCTGTTTCGCCGTCCGTTCGTTGCGCAGGA
>JBBWZU010000139.1:0-3272 GCA_039649225.1 Hyphomicrobiales bacterium
GGGTTTAACAATCCGGACAAAGCGGACGCGGATAACCCCGGCCGCCGCGACCCGCCCACAATCTCCTTTGCCGCATCCATCCCGAATACCTCGTGCCGAACCGCAACCGCGCTATGGTAGATTGAAAATACCAGCACGCCGGAAAAGTTCCCGGCATTCGGACGGCGCCGCTGCCCGCGCGTTTTAAGCCGTGGGCGGCACACTTCGGCCAAGTGAAAGGCGCGCCGAACCGACCCGCGCTGGGTTTTGGCGATCAACCGGTTTCCACACGCGGTGATGGAACAACCGATCCGAGGGCGCGTTCGTTCACCGGAGGAATGCCAATGAATGCCAGCCGCGAACGCACGCGGTCCATCTGGATGGACACCGAGGTTTTCCCAAAAGCATCACGGCTTCAGGACAACATCACGGCCGACGTCGTCGTCATCGGATCCGGCATCGCCGGCCTTTCCACGGCTTATGAACTTGCCGCGCAGGGCCGGAAAGTCGTGGTGCTGGACCGTGGCCCGATCGGCGCTGGCATCACCGCCCGGACCACGGCGCATCTGACGTCCCTGTGCGATGAATCCTTTGCCACGCTGATCGACGTCCAGGGACTGGAGGCCGCCCGGCAGTTCTACGCCAGCCAGGCGGCCTCGATCGATCGCATCGAGCAGATCCTGCAAACCGAATCCATCGACTGCGGCTTCCGGCGACTGGACGGCTATCTTTTTCCCGCCCTTGGAACGGACCCGTCCACTCTTGATAAAAATCTCGAAGCCGATCGAAAGGTCGGCATTGAGGTCGCCGACTGCAACGGCTTGCCTTTCGAGGGGCTCCAAGCAACGCGCTGCCTTCGCTACGCGAACCAGGCGACCTTTCACCCGCTGCGTTACCTGCGGGGCCTGGCCGCAGCGATCGCCAGGCGCGGCGGGCAGCTTTACGCCGACACCTGTATGGAGGAGGTCACGGAAGCCGATGGCCGCGTGATCGTCAAAACGCGCGAGGCGAAACGAATCGAAGCCGGCGCGGCCGTGATCGCGACCAACTCCCCGGTGAATGACCGCACCGCGCTCCATACCAAGCAGGCGCCATACCGTACTTATGCGATGGCGTTCGAATTGGCGCCGGAGGCGCTTCCCGACGCTTTGTATTGGGACACGCTCGACGACTATCACTATGTTCGGCTTCATCCGCTCTCGGAGACGTTGAATGCGTTGATCGTGGGTGGCGCCGACCACAAGAGCGGAGAAGCGGATGACGCTGGCGCACGATTTGAAGCCCTCGAAGCCTGGATGCGCAATTTGCTGCCGCGCCTTGGGCGGGAAACTCACCGCTGGTCGGGCCAGGTCATGCAAACGATCGACTGCATGTCATTCACCGGACGCAATCCGGGAAATGAAAACGTCTATGTCCACACAGGTGATTCAGGCCAGGGCATGACTCATGGCGTGGTCGCGGGCCTGGTTATTTCGCGGCTGATCACGACCGGAAAAGCGCCGTGGGCCAACACCTATGATCCGTCGCGCAAAACGCTGAAAGCGATCGGCACTTATGTCGGCGAGAACCTGACCGCAGTGAAGAACTTCGCCGAATACGCGGCACCCGGCGAGTTGAACTCGCTCGACGATCTCGAGCCCGGCTGCGGTGCCGTCGTTCGGGACAGCCTGACCAAGATTGCGGCCTACCGTGACGAGACCGGCAAGCTCTTCCTGAAATCAGCCGCGTGCACCCATCTTGGCTGCCATGTTCATTGGAATTCACTCGAACGCTGCTGGGATTGCCCCTGCCACGGATCGCATTTCGCCGTCGACGGGACCGCGCTGAACGGGCCTGCGATCTCCGCGCTGGCAGATGTCGATGTCCCGGCCGGCAAGAAGGCCGGCGGCTAAATTGCAATCGACGACCGACCAGCTGTCGCTGATGCCGGCGCACGAACAGCTCGGTCTCTTTCGGACGACAAAGCTGTCACCGGTCGAGGTTCTCAAGGCGCAAATCAACCGCATCGAAACAACCAACGACGCGGTCAACGCGATTACGTTCCGGCACTTCGACACCGCGCTTGAAGCCGCACGCGCATCCGAGAAGCGCTATCATTGCGGTGATCCAAGGCCGCTCGACGGCATTACCGTGGCGCTGAAGGACGAATACGGCAGGCGTGGCTGGATCGTGACCGCGGGCAGTTTCCTCTTCAAGGATGCGATCGGACACGAGAACCATCCGGTCGTCGACAAGCTGCTCGAAGCCGGCGCGGTGTTGCACGTGCAAACCACCGCGCCCGAATTTTATCTTGTGGCAGTGACGTGGAGCGATCTTTGGGGCGTAACGCGCAACCCATGGAATCCGGCCTGTACCCCTGGGGGATCCTCCGGCGGCTCGGCTGCCGCATTGGCTACCGGCATGAGCACGCTGGCGATCGGTTCTGATATGGGAGGATCGATCCGCGTGCCGTGCGCCCTCAACGGCCTCTACGGGTCAAAGCCAGCCTACGGACGTATCGCGTCACCTGATCCCAGCGCTCTGGTTCCCCACGCGTCTCCCGGCCCGCTCGCCCGAAACAGTCGCGACCTGATTCTCCTGCAGAACATCATGTCGGGACCCGCACCCGCATGCCCGGCGGTTCTCATGCCGAAACTCGAATTGCCGCTCGATCCTCCGACAAAGCAGAACTGGAAAATTGCCCTCTGGATGGATCAGAGCTGGGCCAGAATTGCGCCGGACGTGCGCACCAATACACTGAAGGCCGCGAAGGTTCTCGAGACGGCCGGCGCGATCGTGGATGAGATCGACCTCGATTTGGAGACAAGCGATTCTCAATTGCGGCAAACAATCGAAAAGGCGCTTTTCTCGACCGCGCTCGGAGCCGATCTGCTTGAGGTCGCGCCGGAACGCGAGCAGTTGACGACCTACGCTAGGCGATTTGTCGACGTCGCATCGCAGATGGGGCCGTGTGATGCCATGGCCGCCGCGCAGGAAACGCTCCGCCTGTACCGGCTGATCGACCGGCAGGTTTTCCAGGCTGGTTATCAAGCCATGATTACGCCAACCACCGCGACCACGACCATCGCGGCCGGTCACGACCCGACCACGGACCACGCCATGGTCGACGGCGAGAGGGTCGATCCCTATTGCGGCTGGCATCTGACATCGCTTTTCAGCCTGCTGAACTGGATGCCGGTGATCAACGTGCCCACAGGCTTGTCTGCGAACAACGTACCGACGGGTTTGCAGATCGCCGCGAGACCCTATGACGACGTCACCGCCGCCGCCATTGCGGCTGGTTATGCGTCACA
>JBBWZU010000773.1:0-5674 GCA_039649225.1 Hyphomicrobiales bacterium
GGGGCCGTCATGGTCACCACAAAGAGCTTGCGGCATTTTGCCGACGACTGCTTGGCCAGGGCATCAAAGCAA
The DNA here is from genome assembly GCA_039649225.1 of Hyphomicrobiales bacterium. Taxonomy (GTDB): domain Bacteria; phylum Pseudomonadota; class Alphaproteobacteria; order Rhizobiales; family Xanthobacteraceae; genus PALSA-894. The sequence goes on from JBBWZU010000773.1 coordinate 73, forward strand.
GACGATCCCAGCCAGAAGCAATCCATCATCACCGCCGCGTTGTCCTGGAAGGCGACCGCCGACACCATCGATAGTCAAGTGAAAGAAGGGCGCGCGGAAGTTCTGGATGACCTGAAACGAAGCTCAATCAGGTGTAACATGGACTATCATGCGTTCGTGGTGGACGCGGGCGGGCATGTCATCGGACGGCATGACCTCGCGTGCGACAATGACACCGAAGCCCTCGAACTCGCCGCCTTCCTGGTTCGGGACAATGACATCGAGGTCTGGCAACTCGGCCGCGTGGTCGGCAAGTTAACGCACGAACATTGGCCGCCTCAGCAGGGTTCCGCGGCATGAGGGTCAGGACCGATCCGATCATCCGGCATCGCGACCACTTGAGGCTTGTTGAGGAGATGATCGCCACGACCGAGGCGGCGGTCGGCAAACAACGACAGAAAATCGATCAAGTGCTTCGGGACGGGGGCAACGTCGTCCGGGAAACCAACGCCCTGCGCGCCCAATGTGATACGCTCAGGCGCTTGAACAACGATCGTGCGGCCGTCGCAAGCCTTGTTTCGAAGCGCCAAACTCCAAGTCGTACCCGCTAGCCGGTTCGGCTTCTCCCCACGCGCAACTCACAACAGCTTTCTCGCACACGCAAAAAAGGCGCTGCCGCCGCATTGGGGCAAAGCGGCAAGCGCCGAGGAGTTGCGAACGTTGGACCAACCCGCAAATCTTTCCCGGGTTCCATCGGGTCAACTCTCCGGCGCAGGCGGCGCGAGCGACGCGGGCACGCCGTTCACCTCCTATCGGCCCCACGGAATCCCTTTGCGATGGTCGTTGCGGCGTGAGCGCTTCTTCGGCTGGCGCCGTCATCCCGGGTGAGGCGTTCTCTATCGACAAGCGCGTCCGCGGCTATGGACGACGTCCTGGCGTGCAAGAGAGGAGCATAAGCATGACGCACTCCGAAGGAGAAGAGATTGGCGGCTGGGAGAAGACGTTCAGCAACTTCGCCGACAAGGCGGCGTTCATTACGGGAAAGCCATTGGTCTTTCTGGCTGCATTGACCATGACTGTCGCGTGGGGCGCATCGGGTCCTTTGTTCGGCTGGTCGGACGCTTGGCAGCTGATCGCCAACACGGTCACGAACCTCGCAACGTTTCTCATGGTCTTCGTGATTCAAAATTCTCAGAATCGCGATAGCGCCGCGATTCAAGCCAAGCTCGATGAAGTTCTGCGCACGGTGGCGCCCAACACCGATCTCACCGGGATTGAAGATCTGACGCAGGAGGAAATCAACGACATAAAAGCACGCCGCGCACGGGCATAGCCAGGCTCTGCGCCGCCCCGGGCGCTTGCTGTTCGGGGCGGAAGCCGCGCGACGCCAACCTTTCGCCGAGCATACGCCGTTCCACCTGGATCGGCAGGCACCCGATGCCCGCGCCCTTCGGGACGGTTCTCACCAACCCGGCTTGTTGCCGCTCTCTTCTCGTTCTCGTTCAGCCTGGTTTTCAGCGCGCTTCCAAAGCTCGCCGGTGCTTGCGGCCAGCTTCTCCTGCAATTGGCTGAAGAACGAGCGGAGACGCTCGGAAACGATCTTCCGCGCCTGGTTCTTTTGATCTTTGAAGTTCACAGCGCCCCCTTTCATTCGAGGTGATGGGCCGCCTGCGAGGCTAAGTTCGGTAGCGTGCATAAGGTTCCGGTTTATTTTCAAATGCTTAGAAAGTTCGCTGGGCTGGGCTTTGGCCGCATCCGGTCGTATAAAGGGAACATCCCTGGCAATCGTCCACCGGCGTGTCAGTGACTGAGAGACGCGGCCGCGCTCCCGCCCAATGGCTGGAGAACGCATGGCACAGTCAAAAAACCGCATCCTCAATGCGCTTCCGCAAAACATCTTTGTTGCGGTCGAATCTCATCTCAGACCCGTAGAGCTGATTTTCGGGACTGTCGTTGCGGAGACAGATCAGCCGGTCGATCGCGTCTATTTTCCCCACACCGGCGTCGTCTCGCTCGTGGTCGAGATGATGGTTGGCGACATGATCGAGACCGCGATGGTGGGACGGGACGGCGTCGTCAACGGGACCTCCGCCCTCGACGGAAAGGTCGCGTTGCATCGCGGCATCATTCAGGTTGCCGGCGAAGCGTCCGTCATCGCTTCGGACGCGCTGCGCAGCCTGGCCGATGAGTTCAGCCCACTGCGCGGCATATTGATCCGCCACGAGCAGGTGCTGTTCGCGCAGGCGCAGCAATCAGCCGGATGCAATGCAAGCCACACGGTGGAAGCGCGCATGTGCCGCTGGCTGCTCCGCATTCGCGACCTGACCGGGTCAGACAGCATGGATCTGACCCAGGAATTTCTTGCGCAAATGCTCGGGGTGCGGCGGAGCGCGGTCTCCTTGGTTGCCGGCACGCTGCAGAAAGCCGGCTTCATCAGGTACAGCCGCGGCCACATCCATCTCCTGGATATCGCGCAGATCGAGGCCGGGGCCTGCGAATGCTACCAAACCGTCAAAGGCCACTACGAGCGGCTGCTGGCGATCTAGCAGCAGAATAGATGTGAATTTTCGTGCCTTCCGTCCGGCTCGCCGAATTCGAGTTCGGGGCGCCAATTCAACCTTCACTCCAACGAGGCAAGTCAATGTCACGTCGCGACGGCATCGAACATCGCGGCAGTGCTCGCCATGCGGGCTACGGGTCTACGACATGAATGCGTCGGCGCCGGTGCAGAACGAGGGGCGGATCCTGCGTTCATCGCGTGCGTCGCTAGAACATCCCGTTCGTATTGGCGGCGGTTTCGGGGATGGGTTGGCGCACGTCCCAATGTTCGACGATCTTGCCGTGTTCAAGCCGGAAGATTTCCACGATCGCCAACCCCAATTCTTCGGGCTGAAGCTTGACGTGGACATGGAGTATCACAAAGTCACCGTCGGCGAAGACGCGTTTGACATCGCTGCGAAGTCCGGGGAATTGCTTTTTCACGTCCTGCAACAACGAGCGAAATCCCTCGATCCCATCCTTGCTCCTGGGATTGTGCTGGATGAAATGCGGCCCGAAATAGGCCGCGGCTTCGTCGATGTTCGACCGGTTCAAGGCCGCATCGTAGAACGCCAGGACGGTCCGTTTGTTAGTCTCGCGGACATCGTCTGCGGCGCGCGCCGGCGTGGCGCCGGCGGCCGCTGCTGCTGCCAAGCCAAATCCGAAGGCTCTTCGATCAGTCATCATCTTTCTCTCCTTTGGTGCACAACACCATTGCCATGCGTACGGACGGCGTCCTTCAATTATGGACCATTTCGTCCATAATTGGACAAAAAAATTTATGCCAGGGCCTTCATTATCGTTGCGAGAGTCTTCGTTCGTGCATGCACTGCGATATTGGCGCGGCCCAGAACCTGCAGCCCATAGAGATTTGCGACGAGAAAGGTCGACAGCACGCGCGCATCGGCATCCGCAGCGAACTGTCCGGCTTCCTGTCCCCGCACGATCGTGTCTCGGTAGGCTTCTTCGAGTAGTTCCAGCCCGCGCCGAACGCGCATGCGAACGAGTCGATCCTGTCCACCTCGTTCGATCGCGCAGACCTGAAGAAAGCAGGTTTTAGAGGAGGGTTGGAACCCAAGGATCTTTTCGAAGCTCCTCATAATCGCTTCGCGGGGTGGTCCACGCCGCAACTCGTCGATGTTTGCTTGCAGTACAGTCTCGATGTAGCGGTCGAGAGACGCCAGGAGCATTTCGTGCTTGCTGCCGAATGCTCCGTAGAAGCTGCTTTTGCTGAGACCCACTTCGTTAAGCAACCCATCGAGCGAAGTTGCCTCATAGCCGCCGCGCCAAAATAGCTGAAGCGCGCCATCCAGGACCTGCTCGTAGTCAAATTCTCTCAGGCGCGCCATTTTGTTTCTGGACCGTCTCGTCCGTAATTTGATATCGCGACGGGCTAGAGGAGTCAACCTCTCATCTGCGAGCGAGCGTAACGAATCCGGGATTCTCGAGGGCAAGGCTTCGCGCATTTCGCTTCCGCTTCCGCCTTCGCTGAAGCTTCGGCGGACTGAAGTGCTAACCCGCCGAAGCCTCGTGCGTAGGCGGGTCGCTCTTCGAGCTACGGCGGACAAGACGCTCCATGCGGGCTACGGGTCGGTGCGGTCGCTGGTGCAGTTGCCGGTCTGTCACGACGTGCGAAGGCAAGAGCCGTGTCGGACGCAAGATGCACGGCTTGAATGCGCAACCTCTCGGCACGACGGGCGGCCGGATGGCGGATTACGCTGACGCTAGTCCGCCCTACGCGCTGCATTTCGTTGCGATGCGAAATTTTGTCCGTTATCGGCGCAGCGCGGGTCCGGCGCGCCGTCAGCCCGGCAGATTTATGGATTCGTCGACATCGCGAGCGCGGAAGTGGTCGACGCTGGCGCGCTTGGCGATTGCCTACTGATGGAAGCCCGCGCAGCAGCCTAGAAAGCCACCCGGGGCGCGACGCGCACATTCGCGCTCGATGGCCTGCATTGGGCTGAATTCACGGACAATGCGGGCGAGCCGCTGACCACAGCGGCTCGCCCGGCAAGGATCAGGCCGCCTTGCGGTTGACGTTGCCTTCCGCGAGCGTGCTCAGCTTCTTGTCCGCGGCTTTCTCTTCGTCCAGATTCTGCTGCAGGACGCTGGCACAGTCGTTGCGGCCGAGCTGCTTGGCCCATGCCACCAGCGTGCCGTACCGCGTCATTTCGTAGTGTTCCACGGCCTGCGCCGCGGCAATCAGAGCGGCATCCAGCACCTTCTTGTCCTCGACCTCGCCCGCAACGTCATTGGCTTCCTCGATGATGCCGTCGATGGCGGGGCAGTCGACCCCTTCGACCTCGACGCCATGCATCTTGAATACCTGCTCGACCCGCGCGACATGGTTCCTGGTCTCGCCGAGATGAGCCTGGAAGGCCTGTTTAAGGCCCGGATCCGCGGCCTTTTCGATCATGTCCGGCAGCGCCTTCACGATCTGGTTTTCCGCATAGTAGATGTCGCGAAGCGTGTGCACGAAAAGATCGTCCATCGTCTGTATGTCTTTGGTGAAGAAGCCCATCGGAGCACTCCCTGGCAGGTGGTTGATACCTCCCTCGAAAATGAGCTTCGGAGAGATTTGTTCCGCCTCACGCCACCGCCGCGACGGCACTTAAACTCGTTTTAGGCGGCACTCCCCTGCTCCGGTCACGGGAGGCATACGCCGTCCGGAACCACGCGGATTTTTCAGCGTGAGGCTGGAAAGGCGAAACTTATCGGCCCGCGCCTCGTTGATCTTGCACCGCCGCGCGTCCGCCAGGCGACAGGCACGCCCGTCCACGCCGCGAGGATCTCCCGATGCCCCAATCGAGGCCGAGGAGGTCGCGAAATTCGGTCAGCAATCCGCCATGAAGCGCGCCGCGCAGCCGGAAGAGATCGCGCCCGCTTTTGTTTTCCTCGCCGCGCCAAGCTGCTCCAGCTACATCACCGGTGAAATCCTTCCGATCATCGGCGGCTATCCCGGGGGCTAGATTGGTGCCCCGCTTGCGAAGTTCGTGATACACCGCAGCGCCGAGGGGCCGCCTTAATGGATCGTAAATTACAATTGCGTAATGGAGATTATCGAGCCCGAATGTCTGACGGGGCT
>JBBWZU010000155.1:0-3745 GCA_039649225.1 Hyphomicrobiales bacterium
CGAACTTCTTCGGCGCTTTGGCGTTCGATGTAGGCGTCGACGCCTTGATGGATCAACGCCACCGGCACGCCCGCGGCCAAAGCCCCAGCGACAACCGCCACCACCTTGCGCAGCCTGCGGGGAATCACAAACGGCCTCTTTGAATTTGCGATATAATTTCGCCATAGAAGCTTACTGGCGTCTTACGGCGAAATATTTTTCCGCTACAGAAATAGGTAAAATCACAGAGCCGACCCGCTTCGCGAATCGTCACCGCGTTCTCCCCACACCGACTCTACGGAACCCGACATGGACGCACTCTTCATCGGCCAGAGCTACATCGACGTCACGTTTCTCATCGACACCATTCCGAGCGGCGACGACAAGGCGGTCGCGCGCGATTACGCGGTGAGCTTCGGCGGTAACGCGGTCTCGGCGGCGTTCTGCTGTGCCAAGCTCGGCGTGGTGCCCGACCTGATGGCGTCGCTGGCCGACGACTGGCTGGCGCGCATGTTCCTCGATATGGCGGCAAAGTACGGCATTTCGGTGCACGGCCGGAAGGTCAAGGAGTCCTCGGTCTCGTTCGTGATGCCGCATAAGGGGATGCGCGCCATCATCCGCTGCCGCGACGACCACTACCTGCATCCGGTGCCGCCGCTCGATCTGTCCGGCTGCCGCGCGCTGCATCTCGACGGCCACCAGGCGGATGCCGCCATCCATTATGCGAAAGCCTGCCGCGCAGCCGGCATCCTCACCTCGCTCGATGGCGGAGGAATGCGCTCAAACACGATGGAACTGCTGGAGTTCATCGATGTGGCGATCTGCTCGCAGCGGATGTGCGAGCAACTCGGTATGAACCCGGCGGCGCTGTGCCAATTCCTGCGCCACAAGGGCGTGAAGGTCTGCGGCGTCACGCTCGGCGATCACGGCATGCTGTGGAGCGACGAGCACGGCAACCTGAACCACATGCCGGCGCTGGTGGTACCGAAGGACGAGGTCATCGACACCAACGGCGCGGGCGATATTTTCCACGGCGCATATGTGTATTCGTATTTGTCGGCGCCGGAGCAGCCGTGGGAGCAGCATTTCCGCTTCGCGCGCGCGGCCTCGGCGCATTCGGTGCGCTATCTCGGCATCGAGCATTCGCTCCCGACGCGCGACGATGTGCTCAGCGCCCAGCAGGAATTCAAAGAGGCGGCGTAGCCGCGTACCCACGGTCGAAAACCGCCATCACCCGCGCGTTCGAAGCCATATCAACAGAACGAGGACGACGGCGGTGACGGACACCGCGATCCAGCAACCGATCCGGACGACGCGCCGCCATGACACGCGCGCCGCTGCCTGAACCGCTGCCCGCGGAGCAGCCGCGGGGGACGCCGCAGGGGGCACCGCCCAGACCGGCTGAGCCGGCGCGGCCGGCTTTGGCCGGCGCGGCCGGCTGCCTGTCGGCTTCGCGGTCGTGGCGGCAGGCGCTGGCGCGGGCGGCGCTGCTGGCGCCGGCGGTAGCGCCTTCACGCTCGCCAGGCGGAACCCGGCTTGCGTCTCATCGAGCTGCTGGATCTGCCCGTCTTCCTGCACCGTGATGCTCAGGTGCTTGTAGCCATAGCGTTTGCTCTCGTAGGGCATGTCGATGAGGCCGGTGACGCTCATCCAGCGCCCGACCCAGGCGGCCGAAGGCCGGTCCTTGAGCTTGGCGAGCCCTTCGGACCAGATCGAGATCCTGACGACGTTGCCGCGCGAGGAACCAAAATTGATGAAGACGTAGCGTTGGGCCGGGCCCTTGCCCCGCTTGCGCGAACCCGGCTTGACCTCGACGACCCGCCCGATCAGCTCGACCCGATCGCCGAGGTGCGCCAGCGCGGCGGAGAAATTCAGCGCGTCAACGACCGGATAGGCCGGGATATAGGCGGCCGGCCGCGGCTTCGGTGCCGCGGCCGCCGGCGACGTGGTGATGGGCGTCTTCGCCCCGGGAACGTTCCGGCCGGCGAGAAAATCATCCAGCGTCGGCACCGCGGCGAGCGGCGCCTGGCAGATCGCGGCAAAACGGCGCGCGCTTTCCTTGAGCTTGGGCAACGCCAGCAGGCGGGCGAACACCGCGCTGTTTTGTGCGTCGACAAAGTCATTGGCCCGGAACACGATCGTCTCTCCGCCCTCGCGGAACTTGGCGTAGAGCGACTTGTCGGCAATGACGGCCTGCAGGCTGAGATCGAGCGCAATGAAGCTGAACCGGTCCATCGTCGGACCGAAGCTGGAAGCCTGCCGGCCGGGATGCTGGAAATGCTTGTGCCCGGTCTCGCTGCCGTTGCCCGGACGCATGCCGGGCACGAACATGCCGTCATAGTCGATCAGCTTGATGTCGCCGTTCGTCACCATCACGTTGCCGTTCTGGAGGTCGCCGTGGGCGATCCCCTCGCGTTCGAGCAGGCGGGCAATGGCGGCAAAATCGCCGCGCGCCTTCTCGAGCGCGCGCGCATCATCGAAATGCTTGTCGAGCCAGACTCCCAAAGTATCGCCCTCGACCCAGTCCATCCGCACGATCGGATAGACCTGCCGGCGCACGCTGATCCCCGCCTGCTGGAAGTCGAAATCGACAAAGAATCCGTTCGCGAGCGTGTGCAGCTTCTTGGAAATCGCGGCGTATTTCTGCTGGACCTCCGGGATCTCGCGATGAAAGCAGCGCACGGCGGATTTTCGCCGCGGCGTTGTGACCGCATAGGTCAGGGCAAATCCGCCCGACATCACCAGCGGCAGGCCGAGGGTGTTTTCGGCCACCGCCCCCTGCTTCAGATCGGGATCGATGAAAGCCTGCGCCGGATGCTGCACGGCTTCGTGGTACTCGGTGATCTGTGGGTACCGCACGGCTACCACAGCGCGATCAGCGTCGTGTCGTCGCGCTTCAGGCGGCTCGCCGCGCGCTCCTCAGCCACGAAACGCGCAAATGCCGCCGGTGTCCTCACCTTGCGCAAGATGCTGATCGGAGAGACGTTGTGGTCGCGCTGCGACAAGAGCCAATGACCGAGCGCGTCCGTCATGCACAAGAGCGCCGGCTCATCGAGCCCGTCAAAGCTCCAGTCGGCGACGAGGTCGTAGTCGAGGTCCACCTTGTCGAGGAACACATTCTGCACCGGATTGGTGCACAAAAGCTGCGGCGAGCGGTTGAATTGCGAGGCCTCGGAGAATGGAAAAGTCGCCTTGATGCAATCCCCGTCGCAGAGCACCGCCAGGCTGTCGCCGATGGCAAGGACCTGGATCAGCCCGCCGGCATCGAACAGGCGCACGCCCAGCAGCGACGCAAAGCTGCCCCGGTCCAACGATGCCTGCTGCATCCAGGGCAGGTTGTCGCGGTCATAGAGCTTGCCGAACTCGGCGATCGCCGCGGCGAGCCACTCGCGGGTGAACTCGGGTTGGCGCGCATAGCGCTTGACCAGAATGCGCGCCCACGAGGCGGAATCGAACGACACCGATGCGCCGTCGCTCAGCGCATAGACGCCTTTGGCCGAGCGATGAAAGCTGTCCTCGTTGCGCTGATCCTCGCCCTTCGGAACGCTGAAAGCCAAAGGCAACCGCGACTTCGCCTGCACGGCCGAGCCGCTCACCGATCGGCGACCAGCTTGGGCCTTGTGCCGATTTCGAAGAAGTCCACGATGCATTGTGGGTCGCCGTTGAAAATGAAACCGCGCGATCCGTCGGCGATCTCATAACCCTTGTCGCCGGCAAATTCGGCAAGGTGCGCGGGCAGCGGGCTCGACATCCGAAACAGCAGGCG
>JBBWZU010000806.1:0-6676 GCA_039649225.1 Hyphomicrobiales bacterium
GCTGATCGCGGCCTGCGGCGCGCTGCTGCTGCGCTCGCCCAACCGGCTGGCGGATGCGAAGACGACGGGCCTGGACGAGGCGATAGCGCCGAGCCGGCGCGACATCGCGATCTGGGTCGCGCTGGCAGCCGTGCCGTCGGGTCTGCTGATCGCCGTGACCGCACACATCTCGACCGATGTCGCGGCGGTGCCGTTGCTGTGGGTGGCGCCGCTGGCGCTTTATCTGCTGACATTCGTGATCGCGTTCCAGACGCGTCCGCTCATCCCGCACAAGTTTGTGCTCGCGGTTCAGCCGTTCTTTATCATGGCGCTGGTCGTCGCGATCCTGGCATTTCCCGTCACATCGACCATCGGGCTGATCGCACTGCATCTGCTCGTGCTGTTCGCCTCGGCGCTGATGTGCCACGGCGAGCTGGCGCGGCGGCGGCCCGCGCCGCGTCATCTCACGGCGTTCTACATGTGGATATCGGCCGGCGGCATGATCGGCGGCATCGCGACCGGACTTGCGGCGCCGCATCTGTTCAACTGGGTCGCCGAATATCCGATCCTGATCGTGCTCGCGCTGCTGTGCCGGCCGGGGTTGTCGTGGCCCGTGCGCCGGAGTGGACAAATCCTGCTCATCGCCGGGCTTATCGTCGCTCTGCCGTTCTCGTACGTGGTCAAGAATTACGACGTCGGCTTCAACGCCCAGACGTACCTCGTGTGCGTCGGCGTGCTGCTCGGGCTGACGGCGAAATTCTGGCGCGCGACGCTGCCATTTGCGGCGCTCGTGGCATTCCTGCTGTTTGCCAACAGCTATTTCAACGAGGCACCTGTGGTCTACAAGGTGCGCAACTTCTTCGGCGTGCTCAGCGTCACCGATACCAGCGACGGCAAGTACCATGTGCTCTGGCACGGCACGACCGCGCAGGGCACCCAGCAGGTGCGCGACGACGAAAGCAATGCGCTGACCGGGCGGCCGGAGATGATCGCGGAGTTCTTCAAGGGCGCGGGCATCTCGCAGACGCTCGATGCCGTGCATAAGCGTGCCCCGGGTCCCATCAGTTTTGCGGTGATCGGGCTCGGGACCGGTGCGCTCGCCTGTCAGGTGAGGGCGGGCGATACGCTCACATATTACGAGATCGATCCGGATATCGCGCGGATCGCACGCAACTCGGAACTATTCAACTACATGTCGGAATGCGCTCCGGATACGAAGGTCGTGATCGGCGATGCGCGCTTGCGGATCGCGGACGCGCCGGATGGAAGCTACGATCTCATCTTCGTCGACGCGTTCATCGGCGCGGCGATCCCGATCCATCTGCTGACGCGCGAGGCGATGGCGCTTTATATCAAGAAGCTCAAGCCCGACGGCATCGTGGCGATGCACATCTCCAATCTCAATCTTGAGCTTGCGTCGGTCGCGGCCGGCGTCGCGGAAGCGAATGGTGCAATTGCGCGCGTCTATGATGGCGGCGACGTGCAGGCGGATCCGGCTCTGCATCATTGGGTGCCGCGCGTGGCGGCGATTGCGCGACGGGACGAAGATTTCGGCGAACTCGCCCAGTCGCGGTTCTGGCCGGTCCGTGCGGCCGATCCGAATCAGCGCGTCTGGACCGACGATTATTCGAACATCATCGGCGCGATACTGCGCAACGTGCGAGAGAAACGCGCGCAGGCTGGACATTGAATTTTCGCCATGCCGGCACGATGGCGGCGAAATCGCGATCAATTGCAAAATTGAAGAGCCGGCCGCTTGCGCGGCCGGCCCAGCAACTCAAAGCCTAAGGCTGCCTACCAGCGGCCGCGGCTGCCCCAACGCCAGTGACCGCCACGGCTGCCGAAGCGCCAGTGACCACCGCGGCTGCCCCAGCGCCAGTGACCGCCCGAACCCCAGCGCCAATGCTGCACGGTGGTGATCGGGCTGGTCTCGGTCGCGGCATTGTCGAGGGCCGAGCCATTGATGACGGGCGCAGCGGAAACCGCCGCCGTACCGGCAAGGCCGATGCCGCCAGCGACCAGGATCGCCAACAGAGTTCCACGCATTTTCGAGACTCCTCTCTTGTGTGTTTCCACGTCCAACGAAATCACGGCGTGTCCCGCAAGGTTCGCTCCGCTCGCCTTACACGCGAAAGCCGGATTCAACGTCTTCGTCAGCGCCAGCTATCAACTCAGACACGACGAATTTGTTGCGGCTCGAGAGTGTATTTCGACCGGCAGGAAGACACCGTAAATGTTCGCCTCCGATACACAGGATAGACCAGGAATTACGTAAGGAACATGGCGAAGTCGTTCATCGCTTGTTCATCGCGCTGCAGCGCAGTACGAAGTTATCATGGGCAAGCAAGTGATTCCCCCCGAGCGGGGTGACATTCAGGAAATCGCGCTGCGCGAGGCGCTCGAAGAGCGCTATCTCGCCTACGCGCTCTCGACCATCATGCATCGCGCGCTTCCGGATGCGCGCGATGGGCTCAAGCCGGTGCACCGTCGCATCCTCTACGGTATGCGGCTGTTGCGGCTCGATCCCGGCACGGCGTTCAAGAAGTCGGCCAAGATCGTCGGCGACGTGATGGGTAATTTCCATCCGCACGGCGACCAGGCGATCTACGACGCGCTGGTGCGCCTCGCGCAGGACTTCTCCTCGCGCTATCCGCTGATCGACGGGCAGGGGAATTTCGGCAATATCGACGGCGATAACCCGGCCGCCTATCGCTACACCGAAGCGCGCATGACCGAGGTCGCGCGACTTCTGCTCGATGGCATTGACGAGGACGCGGTCGACTTCCGCCCCAACTACGACGGGCAGTCGGAAGAGCCGGTGGTGCTGCCGGCGGCATTCCCCAACCTGTTGGCGAACGGCGCACAGGGCATCGCGGTCGGCATGGCGACGTCCATCCCTCCGCACAATGTCGCCGAACTGTGTGATGCGGCGCTGCATCTGATTGAGAAGCCCGACGCCAAAAGCCGCTCGCTGCTGAAATACGTGCCGGGTCCGGACTTTCCGACCGGCGGCGTGATCGTCGATCCGCGCTCCGAGATCGCCGAAGCCTACGCCACCGGGCGCGGCTCGTTCCGCGTGCGCGCGCGCTGGACCCAGGAGGAGGGCAATCGCGGCACCTGGATCGCGGTCATCACCGAAATCCCCTGGCTGGTGCAGAAGTCGCGCCTGGTCGAGCGCATCGCCGAGCTGATCAACGAGAAGAAGCTGCCGCTGGTCGCCGACGTACGCGATGAATCCGCCGAGGACATCCGCCTGGTGATCGAGCCGCGCGCCCGCACGGTCGATCCCGCGATCATGATGGAAGGCCTGTTCAAGCTCACCGAGCTCGAGAGCCGCATTCCGCTCAACATGAACGTGCTGATCAAGGGCAAGATCCCGAAAGTCGTCGGACTTGCCGAGGTGTTGCGCGAATGGCTCGACCACCGCCGCGACGTGCTGCTGCGCCGCTCGAACCATCGCCTCAAGCAGATCGCGCATCGCCTCGAGGTGCTGCACGGCTACCTGATCGCCTATCTCAACATCGATGAGGTGATCCGGATCATCCGCACCGAGGACGAGCCCAAGCCCGTCCTGATCAAGACGTTCAAGCTCACCGAGGTGCAGGCGGAAGCCATCCTGAACATGCGGCTGCGCAACTTGCGCAAGCTCGAAGAGATGGAGATCCGCAAGGAGGACAAGGCGCTGCGCGCCGAGAAGAAAGAGCTGGAGGGCTTGGTCGGCTCGGAGAAGAAGCAATGGGACACGATCGCCGCGCAGATCGGCGAGCTGAAGGAGAAATTCGGCAAGAAGACCCCGCTCGGCAAGCGCCGCAGCAACTTCGCCGAAGCGCCCGAGCACGACGAGGCCGCCATCGAGGAAGCCATGGTGGTGCGCGAGCCGATCACGGTCGTGTTCTCCGACAAGGGCTGGGTGCGCGCGCTGCGCGGCCATGTCGAGGATCTCTCCAACATCGCCTTCAAGCAGGACGACAAGCTCAAGCTCTCGTTCTTCGCCGAGACGACCTCGAAGTTCCTGATGTTCGGCACCAATGGCCGCTTCTACACGGTCGAGGCCTCCAAGCTGCCGGGCGGGCGCGGGCATGGCGAGCCGGTGCGGCTGTTCATCGATCTGGAGCAGGAAGCCGACATCGTCACGATGTTCCCGTTCCAGGGTGGACGAAAATTCCTGATCGCAAGCCTCGAAGGCAAAGGCTTCATCGTCCCCGAGGACGAGGTGCTCGGCACCACGCGCAAGGGCAAGCAGGTGCTCAACGTGAAGGCGCCGGACGAGGCGCGCGCGATCTGCGTCGTCGAAGGCGATCAGGTTGCGAGCATCGGCGAGAACCGCAAGATGCTGGTCTTCCCGCTCGAGCAGGTGCCCGAAATGACGCGCGGCGCGGGCGTGCGCATTCAGCGCTTCAAGGATGGCGGGCTGTCGGATGTGAAGACCTTCACCGGCAAGGAAGGCCTCACATGGAGCGACGCCTCCAGCCGCACCTTCTCGCTGACGCTGAAAGAGCTCGCCGACTGGCGCGGCAACCGCGCCGACGCCGGGCGGCTGCCGCCGAAGGGTTTTCCGCGCAGCAACAAGTTCAGGTAAGGTAAAGCGGGGGTCGGCTTCGTCATAAGATCAGCGGACAGGCAGGGGATATGTTGCGCAATACATCCGCGACGTGGGGCTGGGGCGCCAAGGCGCTGCACTGGATCGGCGCGCTTGCCATCCTGATCCTGCTTGGTCACGGCTGGTGGATGACGCATATGACGCCGCGTCCCGAGCGGCTGGCGAACTACGCGTGGCATGCCGCGCTCGGATACGATTTCCTGATCCTGCTGGTGATACGGCTGTTGTGGCGATGGACCAACACCGTCCCGGACTTGCCATCGGATACGAAGCCTTGGGAACGGTTCGCCGCCCATGCCGGTCACGTCGGCCTCTATGTCCTGATGTTCGTGGTTGCCGGGACGGGCTGGGCGGTTGCCGTCACGGCCCGCACGCCGATGGCAACGGATTTGTTCGGGCTGCCGTTTGCGCCGGTGATCACCCTGGAACGCAGCACCCGCAACCTGATCGAGGGCACGCATGAGGTGCTGGCTTATCTCACGGCGGCCTTGGTCCTGGTACACATCGCGGGCGCGTTGCGCCACCATTTCGTGAAGAAGAACGACGTGCTGCGGCGGATGGCGGCGTAGCCGTGTTGTACGCTATCTCGCGCATGCGCGTTAGAAGACGTTCAAAGCGCTGTACGTCTGCTCCAATTGGAATCATCATCTATGCGAACTTGCCGGATCAGGCATGCTCGCCATAATCGACGGTCAAGACGAGCCGTTCTTTGCCGGATGTTGTGCGAGATGTTTCGGCGAACATCCGCAACAGTGATGCGGCGGAGGCACGCTAACCATGAGTACAAGCGAAAATCCGAAACGTTGCCGCGCGTTTGTTCTGCGTACACGATCCGGGCATCAACTGATCAAGTCTCGCCGGCTGCTTCATCCATGTTGTCGATCAGTTGTTGAGCGTCGACGCGAGCACCATGTTGGCACAAGGCGCATGCGTGACAGATGCTCCGATAACTCTTGGGAATACCGGCGTGTAATTCACTGAATTTGTCTGCACAATCTCAGCGCTATCGCCACAATTTTGCAATCTGAGTGCAATAGCGATTGCGCAAGCTTGGTCACGGCAGATGATGAGGAGACGTCATGCATCGCGCAAAGCTGATCGCGTCACTTGTGTTATGGTCCGGCTTGCTTCTCGGCGCATCGTGCCCAGCGAAAGCGCAATGTACGCTGCCGTATCAGCTCACGAACGGTCAGACCGCAGACGCAACGCAGGTCATGGCGAATTTCAATGCCCTCGTGACCTGCCTCGGCAATGCTGCTCCCGGTGGAGCGACCAATTCGCTTCAATACAAGTCCGGCACCGGGACATTGGGTGGAGTTGGCCCCTTGACCAACGGCCAACTCGTGATCGGATCAACCGGCGCAGCGCCGCAGGCGCAGACACTAACTGCCGGATCTGGCATTTTGATCACAAATGCGGCCGGCGGCATTACGATCGCGGCGTCAGGCGCAGCGGCCGGGGCCGGTCTCTATCGTCAAATTATGTCGACCACGCCGACCTCCGGCAACACAGGTCTTTCTAATTGGCTCAATCAAGGTAGTGCGGTCGTCAGCGACAGTTCCGTGGGCCTCAGCATCAACGCTCCATCGAGCAGCAGTAGTTCAAATCTTGCGGGCAGATTTATGCCTGCACCTTCACCGCCGTATACGATCAAGACCCTTATTGCAGCTACACGCAATAGTAATAACAGCAGCTCTGTTGGAGTCGGATGGTACGACGGAAGCAATAAACTTCATTTAATAATTTATCTCACCAACGGCGCCAGTGCCCCTATTCTACAGATCCAGAGATACAACAGCCCTACGTCTTTCAACGGCACTGATTTTCAGAGCCAGGCGAACAGCTTTGCGCAGCCCATCTGGCTTCAGGTCGGAGACGATGGCACCAACGTCTCGTTTTCGTTCAGTCAAGACGGAGCCAATTACGTGCAGGTGTTTTCGGTCGCGAAATCATCCGGCTTCCTCGGCGCGAGCGGGTACACCAACGTGATATTTGCGGTAAACCCGCAGGGCAGTCAGACCATTGGCACGCTGATGTCATGGACGCAGAACTAGCTGTTCAACGACCGTGAACAAGATCCACGGAGCGACACGACGA
>JBBWZU010000810.1:0-11652 GCA_039649225.1 Hyphomicrobiales bacterium
AGGAAATCGAAACCAGCGACAAAGGCGGCGCGTCCGGCCGCTCGATGGCCTCGAGCACCGCCGAGGTCCAATCGCCGGCCGCCGGCCGCGCAACGGCTTCCACCGTGAAGCCTTGAGCCTCCGCGCGTCCCATCCATTCGAGCACCGGCGAGGTGTGATCGTTCTCCAGCACCAGCACGCGCGAGCCACGCGTAATCGGCAGCACTTTTCCCGCGATGGCAACGCCGTAGCCGACCGACGATACCAGCGCGACATCGCGCGCATCCGCACCAATGAGCGCCGCGGCCGCCGCGCGCGCGCGTTCATGCTGCGTGTCCGCGAAGTCGTGCCCGAGCTTCCAGGGCTGGCCCTTGCGCGCGACGGCGGCGCGCGCCGCCTCCTGCGTGGCGCGCGGCAGCGGGCTGAAGGACGCCGCATTCAGATACGCGACCTCGGCCGGGATATCGAAGAGCGTGCGTTGGGACGGCAGCATCAAGCACTCCTGGCGGATGTTACGGAAATCCAAGACAGTTTTCCGACGGGACATGCGCCAGCGCAAGACTTTAGATCCCCTGTTTGAGATCACCCGCCCTTCACGCCCTGCGTGTTGACGTAGAGCGAATAAACCGAATGGCTCGCCGCCATGAACAGCCTGTTGCGCTTCGGTCCACCGAAGCAGATGTTGGCGGCCCGTTCAGGCAACGCGATGAAGCCGATCGGCTTGCCGGTATTGTCGAACACCTTCACGCCGTCCTGCGTCGGGCTCATGCCCCAGCCACACCACAGATTGCCGTCGGTATCGATGCGGAAGCCGTCCGGCGTCCCGCCCGCTTCGGCCGTGATGAACACCCGCTTGTTGGCAAGCTTGGTGCCGTTGTCGGTGACGTCATAGATCAGGATCTCGCGCGGGTTGGCCGACGCATTGATGACATAGAGCTTGGACTCGTCGGGCGTGAACGCCAGCCCGTTCGGCCGGAAGTCGCCGCCGGCAACGACGCTCGCCTGACCGGTCTTGGGATCGAGCCGGTAGACATTGGTCGGCAGTTCGGGCGTCGCCACGTGGCCCTCGTAATTGCCGAGAATGCCGAACGGCGGATCGGTGAACCAGATCGAGTCGTCGGACTTCACCACGATGTCGTTCGGCGAGTTGAGCGGCTTGCCGTCGAACTTGTCCATCAGCACCGTGACGGTGCCGTCATATTCGGTGCGCGTGACGCGGCGCGCGTCGTGCTCGCAACTGACCAGCCGCCCCTGGCGGTCGCGCGTGTTGCCGTTCGCCATGTTCGAGGGCTTGCGATAGATGCTGACGCGCCCGGTCTCCTCGTCCCAGCGCATGACACGGTTGTTCGGGATGTCGCTCCACAAGAGGCAGCGCCAATCCCCCATGTAGACCGGGCCCTCGTTCCAGCGGCATCCGGTCGCGATGCGTTCGACCGTCGACTGCGCGATGCGATATTTGTTGAAGGCCGGGTCGAGCGAGGTGATCGCCGGATCCGGATAGCGCTCATTCGGCTCCCAGGCGGCAAACGCCCGGCCGCCGGCCGCCGCCATCGCGGCGGCGGCACCCGCAGCCGTCATCATTCCACGCCGTGTGGTGTCCATGTCGCGTCTCCCCGTTTTTGCGGCGGCGGCTTTGGCCATGCCTTGATTGGGGGATGCTAGCATATCAACTGGCGATCGCACCCGCGATTGCGGCGGATCGGTCGAGCACCTCACGCAGTTTCTCCGCCAGATCCTTCTTGCGATAGGGCTTGTTGAGCAAGGCCACGCCGGGATCGAGCCGGCCATGATGCACGATCGCATTCTCCGTATAGCCGGAGGTGTAGAGCACCCGCACGTTTGGCCGTTGCCGCGTGATCGCCTCGGCCAATTCGCGCCCGTTCATGCCTCCCGGCATGATGACATCGGTGAACAGAAGGTCGAACGCCGTATCCGACGCCAGATAGGCCAGCGCCACCGCGGCGTTCTCTGCAGCCAACGTCAAGTAGCCCAGACTCCCGAGCTGGGCCACGACATAGTCGCGCACCAGTTTGTCGTCCTCGACCACGAGGATCGTCTCGTGCCCGAACGGAACGGGAGCAACCGGCGCCGCATCGGCGAGCGATTCCGCCGCCGCCTCGGCACGCGGCAGGTAGATCTTGATCGCGGTGCCGTGTCCTTCTTCGCTGTAGACCTTGATGTGCCCACCCGACTGCTTGACGAAACCATAGACCATGCACAGCCCGAGGCCGGTGCCCTTGCCGACCTGCTTCGTCGTGAAGAATGGCTCGAAGACTTTCTCCAGCAACGCTGCCGGAATGCCGGTGCCGGTGTCGCTCACCGCGACCATCACATAAGGTCCCGGGCGCGCATCCGGATTCGCCTGCGCATAGGCCTCATCGAGCATCACGTTGTCGGTCTCGAGCGTCAGCTTGCCGCCGTTCGGCATCGCATCGCGCGCATTGACCGCGAGATTGAGCAGCGCCGCGCTGAGTTGCGCCGGATCGGCAACGGCGTGCCAGGTGTCGTCCTCCAGCATTGCCTCGATCTCGATGTGCTCGCCGAGCGTCGGGCGCAGCAGGCTCGCCGCCTCCATGATCAGCGCATTCGGATCGATCCTGCGCGGCTCGAGCGGCTGGCGCCGGGCGAAGGCGAGCAGTTGCTGGGTCAAGCTTGCGCCACGCGTCGCCGCCTCGTCGATCATCCGGGCGATGGCGGCAAGATCCGGCCTTTCGGTGACGCCCTCACTCAGGATCTCGATCGTGCCGGTGATGACGGTCAGGATATTGTTGAAGTCGTGCGCGACGCCGCCGGTGAGCTGGCCGATTGCGTCCATCTTCTGCGCCTGACGCAACTGCGCTTCCGCGGCAATCTTGTCAGTCAGGTCGCGGATGAAACCGTTGAAGACATATCCGCTGCGGCGGCGCAGCGCGGTGACCGCGATCTCGACCTTGAACTCGCGCGCGTCGCGCGCCAGCGCTTCGATCTCGAAGCGCTGGCCCAGGATTGCGCCCTCACCGGTGCGCAGGAATTGCGCAAGCCCCTCAGCGTGACGCGCCCGATAGACCGGCGGAATGATCGTCGCGGCAAGCGACCGCCCGATCACCTCGTCGCGCGACCAGCCGAATGTCTTTTCGGCCTGTGCGTTCCATTCAATGATGGTGCCGGCTTCGTCCATCTGGACGAAGGCATCGAGCGCCGTGTCGACGATCCCGCGCGCGACACGCTCGCTTTCGCGCAAGGCCTCTTCGGCCTTCCGGCTCTCGGTCATGTCGCGCCCGATAAAGAAGTGCCGCTGCGCCGCCTCGGACCACACGCCCGACCAATGCAGCGTGACGGGGTGGCCGTTCTTGTGCACATAGCGGCAATCGAAATTGCGCATCAGCCGCCCGCGGCGCGCCGTACGCATCTCGCTGCGCGTCCGCTCGAGATCGTCCGGGTAGATGAACTCGATGGCGTTATGGCCGATCATTTCTTCGGTGTGATAGCCGAGTATCGCGAACGAGCTGGGATTGACCCGAAGAAACAGACCGGCCGGATCGACAACGAGGATCAAGTCCATCGAAGTCTCGAACAATTGCCGGCGTTCCGCGACCTCCCGCGTCAACGCTTGCGATTTGTCCTGCATCTCCGACGCAATGCGCGCAAAAGCTCGTGAGAGCGTGCCGAACTCACCCGTCGCGTCAGCAGGGACAGTCATCGGCTTGCCGCGGCCGAAAGCCTCGACGGCCTCGGTCATCCTGACCAGCGGCCGCGTCAGCGAACGGGCCAGCACGATCGCCAACGCAATCGCAACAAGGATTGCGAGGAAGCCGGCGAGCAAGCTCGAATTGCGCACCACAATGACCGCCGCCATCACGCGCGAATACGGTGCCGCCTCGACCAAGGTGACCAGCGGTCCTTGCGCAAGCCGCACCGGCGCTGCCGCCACACCGAACTCCTTATGGCCCAAATCGCGCACCATGCGTGGCGCCTGCGCGACATCCATCAGAATTCCAGCAATGCTTGGAAAATCATCCTGCAGGCGCTGCGGCCTGCCGAATTCAAAACCGAACGCGCGGCTCGGATCGGGGTGCACAAGGTAGTCGCCGCGCTCATTGACGAGATAGACCATCGCGTCCGATGGGGCGCCCGCGCGGATGCGGGCAAACGCCGCGCGCAGATCCACGTTGATGACGACGACACCGAACAGCCGTCCGTCCGGTGCGTGAATGGCGGCGGACGCGCGGATCACCGGCATGCGCGGCGTCTCGATGACGCCGTGCTCCTGATTGAGCTCCACCGGCGAGACATCGACCTCGCCTGGCGGCAAGGCGATCGCACGCTGGACGTAGTCGCGGTCGCCCTTCGCCTGCAGCTCCGCGTCCGGCACCACGCGGATCGCGCCGCCCGGCCCGGAACGGTCCACGCGCACGATCTCGCGGCCTCCATCGGCAACCCCGATGACCCGGAACTGAGCGTAGTTGGGCTTGGCGGCAAGCTCGCCGGTCAGGCGCGCGGCGAAGCGGGCGCGCAACTCCGCTAGTGCGGCGCGATCGGCCGATCCGGCCGAGGCAAGGCTTGCCTGCACGATCCGCGCGATCCCATCCGAGGCGCGAAACCCGAGCGCATCGGCGCGGGCGCCGCGCACCGAGGCTTCGAGTTCAAGAGCCAGCAAACGCGCATCCGCATCGATGCGGGCCAGCGCGCGCGGCAGAACGAGCGCTTCAACATTCCGGTAGGTGAATACTCCAATGATGGTCCCGCTCAGCAACACCAGCGCGACCATTGCGAAAATCAGGCGGGTCGAGAGCTTCATGCGGTGCACCGGAAGGGCCAATGGCCGATCTATCATGGAGACACGCGATACCGAAGCAGTACGCCAGCAGTGCTATTACTCACGTGTTACGGTGCTTTGTGAAGAATTACCTTGCGCATGACACTAGGCAGGGCTGCTTCCGCGAGGTGGCCCGGTCCCACCCAGCGCATGCCTTCTGGTGCGGGAGTACGGGCCGGAAATTCAGCGGTGTAAACCGTGAGCTCGAGCGGAAAATGCGTGAAGACATGATTGACCACGCCCGGCAGGCGGCGCCACGTCGCCTTCAGCGGCGCGAATGAAGGAGCCGCCTCACCGTCGAAGTCGCGGGTCCATTCCGTCGTCGGCACTTCGGTCATGCCGCCGAGCAGGCCTTTCTCGGGCCGCGTGCGCAGCAGGATGAATCCGTCCTTGCGGAGCGCCAGAAAAGCCGCGCCACGCCGCAGCGCGCCGGCCTTCTTGCCGGCCTTGCGCGGAAAGCTCGCTTGATCGCCGCGCAGGCGCGCCGCGCAAGACCCGATCCACGGACACAGCGCGCAAGCCGGCGATTTCAGCGTACAGATGGTCGCGCCGAGATCCATCAAGGCTTGCGCGAAATCGCCCGCGCGGTGCTGCGGTGTCAGTTGCCCGGCCAGCGTCCGGATGCGCGGCTTGGCGCCGGGCAGTTCGTCCTCGATCGCATGGAGCCGCGCGACCACGCGTTCAATATTGCCGTCAACCGGACTGGCACGCCTGCCGAATGCAATCGCCGCGATCGCGGCGGCGGTGTACGCGCCGATGCCGGGCAGCGTGCGCAACGCCGCCTCGGTGTCGGGAAATTTGCCGTTGTGAAGTTCGGCGACCGCCGTTGCGCAGGCATGCAAGTTGCGGGCACGCGCGTAATAGCCGAGCCCGGCCCAGAGCTTGAGCACGTCATCGAGCGGCGCCGCGGCAAGCTCCCCGACCGAGGGGAAGCGTTCGAGGAAGCGCGCATAGTAAGGCGCGACCGCCTTGACGGTGGTCTGTTGCAGCATGATTTCGGAGAGCCAGACCCGATAAGGGTCCGCGGACTCGCCCGCACGCGCGCGCCATGGCAGCACGCGGCGGTGGCGGTCATACCATTGCAGCAGCAGCGCGGCGTCGGGCGCCGGCTGCGCGGCCGGTTCCTTGGCCTTCTTGCGCCGCGATTTCACTGCTAGACTCATCATTCATTCCGATCTGACAGAGCCAACGTCCGTGAACAAGCCCAGGCGCTCCCAGCCCAAGCTGCTGAGCCAACTCGCCGGCAAGACCATCGCGGATGCGCTGGCCAAGCAGGGCTTCGCGCAGACCGGGCTGGTGACGCATTGGGCCGACATCGTCGGCGCCGACATCGCCGACCATGCCGAGCCGATGCGGATGATCTGGCCGCGCCGCGTGCATGAGGACGATCCCGAGCCCGCGACGCTGGTGCTGCGCGTCGAAGGACCGGTGGCGCTGGAGATCCAGCATATGTCCGGCGTCATCATCGACAAGGTGAACCGGTTTTTCGGCTGGCGCGCGGTCGGCCGCATCCAGATCCGCCAGGCGCCGCTGATGCGGCGGAACTTGAAGAAAAAGCCGCGCGGCCCGGATCCGACCGTGGTGGCGCGGATTGCGGCCGGCATGACGGACGTGGCGGACGAGGGCCTGCGCGACGCCCTCGCCCGCCTCGGCGCCGCAATCAAGCGGGGCTGATGTCCACCTGCGGTTCGGCGGGTGGTGCACCAAGCAGAAACTGCTCGATCTGGCCCTGCAGCCGGTCGATCTTGTCATGCAGTTCGGCGATGGCCGTCTCGGCCTTGACGTTGACCTCGTAGTCGAGCGCCGCCGCCAGCCGATCTTTCTCAGCCTGCCGGTTCTGGCTCATCATGATGACCGGCGCCTGCACGGCGGCGAGCATCGAGAGCAGCAGGTTGAGGAAGATGAACGGATACGGATCGAACGCCTGTTCGCTCAGCACCACGGCGTTGATCACCGCCCAGGCGATCAGAAACAGCCCGAAACCGATGATGAACCTCCAGGATCCGCCAACCGCCGCCACCTTGTCGGCAAGGCGGTTGCCGACCGTCAGGCGTTCCTCGAATTCCTGATTAAGGTTGCGCGCAGTATGCATGCGCCGGGCGACGCGCGCGATCAGCCGCCGGTCGCGGTCCGGCAGCGGGGAAACACCCGCGTGGAGCAGATGCTGGGCGAGGACACGGATCTCGGAATGGGTCTTGGCATTCATGGCTCACCTTCCTTGACCGACCACAGGGCCGGTCGCGGTGAGCCGATCTCAGGCGATCAGGCGGTCACGACGGCCGGAACCGTGGTCAGTCGACTGTGACTGTCGCTTGGCATGGGAAGAGACCTTTCGGCTCCGATGACTATCGTGCGGCAACATGCGCGCCGACAGTCACGAATTGGCGCCCCGCTTTGACCGGGTCAAGTGAACATTCGGCAATGTCGGCACCGATGCGCGCGGACCGGGTCAACCGAACGTGACCAGCGCCTGCCGGCACGGGACCCGACATTGCCATAATTCGCCATTCAGGCTACCTGAACGCCAATCGGACCTTACCAGAAGGGGATTTCCCTTGCGCATCTCACGCCGTGAATTCGTTGCCGCCAGCGGTGCCGTCCTCGCCACCGCCGCTCTGATGGGCACGACCTCGCTCGCCTTCGCGGATCCGACGGTCGAGGAGCTGATGCGTCCCGGCCCCCTGCCCGATCTGGTCGAAGGCAAGGCGGATGCGCCGGTCACCATCATCGAATACGCCTCGATGACCTGCCCGCACTGCGCCAATTTCCACAAGGGCACCTATCCGGCGCTCAAAGAGAAATACGTCGACACCGGCAAGGTCCGCTTCATCTTCCGCGAATTCCCGCTCGACGAGCTTGCGGTGGCCGGCTCGATGCTGGCGCGTTGCGCCGCGACCGAGAAGGACAACAAGGCCGCCGCGCCCGAGAAGGGGCTGGCGATGATCAGCGTGCTGTTCAATTCGCAGGACAAATGGGCCGTGCGCGATCCGATCCCGCCGCTGTTGCAGATCGCCAAGCAGGCCGGCTTCACCCAGGCGACCTTCGATGAATGCCTGAAGGACCAGAAGCTCTACGAGGCGATCCTGGCCATGCGCGAGCGCGGCAGCAAAGACTACAAAGTCGAGTCCACGCCGACGCTGTTCATCAACGGCAAGGTGCAAAAAGGCGGCGCCTCGATCGACGAAATGGACAAGCTGATCCAACCCTTTCTGAAGAGCTGATCGGGTCTTTTCCCGTCCTTTACTTTTGTGATTCGGGTCGTTTTGCCCTCAGTGGTAATCCGTAGCGCATTCCGCACGGGACAACGTCATTTCGGCGTCTTATCGCTGTTGCGGCAGGCGCTGCACCGATTCATTCTCCCGGCCAACAAGGGACCCCGATCGATTCGCCGTGCGGCTGAATCGGCGTAGAGGGACTTGCGTGGCGTGATAGCGCCGGTAACAGTGTGGTGGCGGAATAATGAAGCTCAGCAAGCTGCGTCTGCTCGGATTCAAGTCATTCGTCGAGCCGACCGACTTCCATATCGAGCATGGGTTGACCGGCGTGGTCGGCCCGAACGGCTGTGGCAAGTCCAACTTGGTCGAGGCGCTGCGCTGGGTGATGGGCGAGACCTCGCACAAGTCGCTGCGCGCGTCCGGCATGGACGACGTCATCTTCAACGGCACCAATAACCGCCCGGCGCGCAACAATGCCGAGGTCACGCTGTTCCTCGACAATTCCGACCGCTCGGCGCCGGCGCAGTTCAACGAAGAAGAGATGCTCGAGGTCGCGCGCCGCATCGAGCGCGAGAGGGGCTCGAACTACCGCCTGAACGGCCGCGAAGTGCGCGCACGCGACGTGCAGCTGCTGTTCGCCGATGCCTCGACCGGCGCGCGCTCCCCGGCGCTGGTGCATCAGGGCCGTATCGGCGAGATCATCCAGGCCAAGCCCGAGCAGCGCCGGCGCGTGCTCGAAGAGGCGGCAGGCATTTCCGGCCTGCACGCTCGCCGACACGAGGCGGAGCTGCGGCTGCGCGCGGCGGAGGCCAATCTGCTGCGGCTCGAAGACGTCATCAATCAGCTCGCCGGCCAAATGGAGGCGCTGAAGAAACAGGCGCGGCAGGCGGTCCGCTACCGCAATATCGCGGCACAAGTGCGCAAGGCGGAAGCGACCTTGTTCCACCTGCGTTGGGTCGCCGCTAATGCCGAGCTTGCGGAAGCCGAGCACGCCAAGAACGCGGCGGTCCGCGTGGTCGCCGAACGCACTGGCGTTCAGGCGGAAGCCGCCAAGCGCCAGGCGCTCGCTGCCGCGGGACTCCCCGCCTTGCGCGAGGCCGAGGCGCGCGCGGCGGCCGCATTGCAACGCCTCAACATGGCGCGCGAGACGCTCGAGCGCGAAGAAGCCCGCGCCAAAGAGCGTATGAGCGAGCTTGACCTGCGGCTCACGCAGCTCGCCGGCGACATCGAGCGCGAGCGGCGTCTTGCGGCCGATGCCGACACCGCGCTCGCTCGCCTGACCGAGGAAGAGGATGCGCTGCGACGCACAGCGATCACCAATGCGGAGCGGCGCACGGGCGTCGATCAGCGGGTTGCCGACGCCGATGAGGTCCTCAGCGGGTCGGAAAAAACCTTCGCGGCGCTGACCGGCACGCTTGCCGACCTTACGGCGCGACGCAATCAGCTCGACGGCGAAGTACGCTCGTACGGCGAACGCCTGCAGCGACTTGAAAGTGAGATGGTCGAGGTCGAAACGGAGCTTGCGCAACTCGAAGCGGCCGATAAGGACCGGCCTGATGTCGCCGCGCTCGCCGCTCTCGTGGAACAGGCCGAAGCTGCCGTCGCGGAAGCGGAAGCCACCGCGGTGCGCGCCGAAGCCGGCCATTCCGCCGCCCGCCAGGCCCTCGATGTCGCGCGCAACCCGCTGGCCGAAGCCGAGCGTCGCGTTCAACGGCTCGAAACCGAGGCAAAGACGCTGGCGCGGCTACTGCACGTCGACACCAAGAATCTGTGGCCGGCGGTGCTCGATGAACTCGCGGTCGAAAAGGGCTACGAAACCGCGCTCGGCGCTGCGCTCGGCGACGACCTTGAAGCGCCGGTCGATCCGCAGTCGCCAATGCGCTGGGCCGGCGCCGAGATCGATCCTGCCGATCCAGCGTTGCCCGAGGGCGTCGAGCCGCTGGCGCATCACGTCATCGCGCCGCCGGAGCTGGCGCGGCGGCTTGCCCAGATCGGCGTGGTCGAGCGAGCCGACGCGCCGCAGATCGCGAAACTGCTCAAGGCCGGCCAGCGGCTCGTGTCGCGCGACGGCGATCTCTGGCGCTGGGATGGGTTTTCGGTCGCGGCCAATGCGCCGACCGGCGCGGCCAGGCGGCTCGCCGGCAAGAACAGGTTGGCCGATATCGAGGCCGAGCTGCAGACAGTGCGCAGCGAGGTCGACGTCAAACGCACGGCCGCTGAAGCCGCCGAAGTCGAGGTCGCCGCGGCTGCCGAGGCCGAAACCACCGCGCGCACGCGTTGGCGCGATCTGCAGCGCGACGCCCACAGCGCCCGCGAGCAGCACAGTGCCGCCGAACGCGAAGCGGGGCGCAATGCCGCGCGCATCTCGGCGCTCAGCGAAGCGAAAACACGCCTGACCACGAGCCGCGACGAGGCTACTTCCGCTCGCAGCGAAGCTGAGCAGGCTCTCGCGGCATTGCCGCCGGCTCATGACGTAGAAACGCAACTGAACGCCGTTCGCGGCGAGATCGAACATCAGCGCATCCACCTGGCCGAAGTGCGTTCAGAGGCACAGGCGCTGGCGCGCGAGGCAGAAGCCGCCGAACGGCGGCTGGCGCAGATCGCCGCCGATCGCCACGGCTGGACCGGTCGCAAGGAAGGCGCCGATTCCCAGATCAACAGGCTGGAAGCCCGCGTCGCGGAAGCGACCAGCGAGCGCGCCAGTCTGGTGGACGCGCCGGCTCTATTTGCCGAAAAGCGCAACGCGCTAATCAGCGAGATCGAAGCCGCGGAAACCGAGCGCAAGGCAGCCGCCGATCGTCTGGCCGAATCTGAAAACGCGCTGGCCCAGGCAGACAGCGATGCGCGCGCCGCGCAGGAGGCGATGGGCGCCGCGCGCGAGGAAGCGGCACGCGCCGAGGAGCGGTTCGAAGGCGGCAAGCGCCGGCTCGCCGATGTCGCGCACGAAATCCGCGAAATGCTTGAGGTCGAGCCCGACGCCGTCGCCGAGATGGCCGAGCTCAAGCCGGGCGAGCCCCTGCCCGACCTCGCTGAGGTCGAGCAGCGCCTTGACCGCATCCGCCGCGAGCGCGAGCGGCTCGGCGCGGTCAATCTGCGGGCCGAGGAAGAGCTGCGCGAGGTCGAGACCCAGCACCAAAAACTCGTCACCGAGCGCGACGATCTGGTGGAAGCGATCAAGCGGCTGCGCCAGGGCATCCAGAATCTCAACCGCGAGGCGCGCGAGCGGCTGCTCACCTCCTTCGAGGTGGTCAACAACCACTTCAAGCGGCTCTTCGCCGAACTGTTCGGCGGCGGCACCGCCGAGCTGCAACTGATCGAGCACGACGACCCGCTCGAGGCCGGCCTCGAAATCGTGGCAAAGCCGCCCGGCAAGAAGCCGGCGACGCTGTCGCTGCTCTCCGGCGGCGAGCAGGCGCTGACCGCGCTGGCGCTGATCTTCGCGGTGTTCCTGACCAACCCGGCGCCGATCTGCGTGCTGGACGAGGTGGACGCGCCGCTCGATGATCACAACATCGAGCGGTTCTGCGACCTGCTTGATGAGATGACGAAGTCGACCGACACGCGCTTTGTTATCATCACCCACAACCCGATCACCATGGCCCGGATGAACCGGCTCTACGGAGTCACCATGGCCGAGCGCGGCATCTCGCAACTCGTTTCGGT